>DATNIV010000409.1:0-2565 GCA_035604255.1 Telmatospirillum sp.
TGCAGCGTTTCGCCATCCCAGACGATGGCAAAGCCATCGCTGCCGAGACCGCATCCCGTGGGTTCGACGACGGTCAGCGCCATCGCGGTGGCGAGCGCGGCGTCGACCGCGTTTCCGCCCTTTTGCAACATGGACAAGCCCGCCTGGGCGGCCAACGGCTGCGAGGTGGTGACGACATTGCGCCCCATCACCGCGGAGCGAGACGAGGGGTAGGAAACCTGATAGTCGAGAGATGAGGCCTTCAAGACAAGCTCCTGGTAAAATGCCGAGCGCCGGATTCGAGCAGAGTCGGACTAGCTTCCGCTTCCTATATGATGTCGGCGGCCCGGGACCAAAATATCCGATTCCGGAACGCGCGTCCAAATGGATGGATTGAAAGTTTACTCAGTTCTGATTGTGGAATATCTTCTCATATAACACAAAATGAGGTTGATATGGGCCGTATTATACAAAAGTCATTATCATTCCTGGCCGTGGGAGCCGTCCTTGCCGGTTTCTGCAGTGGCGCCCAGGCCGCGTCGATGACCGTGGCGATGGGGTCCGAGCCGACCAGCCTTGATCCGCAATTGGTTCAGGACGGCGGCGAATGGACCGTGAACGACAATATCTTTGAAGCGCTGTTGATCCGCACCGCCGACGGACAATTGCAGACGGGCTTGGCGGCCGACATCCCGACGCGGATCAATCCCACCACCTGGCGGGTTAAATTGCGGCCGGGGATCAAATTCAGCAATGGCGAGTCGTTCAATGCCGATGCCGTGGTCCATAGCGTCAACCGTATTGTCGATCCCAATTTCAAATCGCGCCAATTGCCGTTTTTTTCGCCGATCGCCAAGGCAGACAAGGTGGATGATCTCACCGTCGATGTGCTCACCAAAGGGCCGGATCCGGCGCTGATGACCCGTCTTTATTATCTCAAGATCGTGCCGGTGCAGGCGTCGCAGGCTCCCGATTTCGCCAACAAGCCGGTGGGCACCGGTCCCTATCGGTTCGTCGAATGGACCAAGGGACAAAAGGTCGTCCTTGAGCGGAATCCCGACTATTGGGGGCCAAAGCCCGAAATCGAACGGGTGATCTTCCGCTTCATCAAAGAACCGGGAACCCGTCTGTCCGGCTTGCAGGCCGGTGAATTCGATTTCGTCCATAATCTGTTGCCGGAATTCGTCAAGGATGTGCCGCAGGCGGTGAGCACCACCGGCCCGCTGTTGACCATGATCGAACTGGATTCCCGCAAATCCGCCGGCGTGACCTCCGACGTGCGGGTGCGCAAGGCGCTCAATCTGGCCGTCGATAAGAATGCCTTGGCGCAAAGCCTGTTCGAAGGATTCGCCTCGGTCGCCGACGGGCAGATCCTGGAATCCAATTGGTTCGGCTACAATCCGAACATCAAAGCCTATCCTTATAATCCCCAAGCGGCGCGCAAGCTGCTCAAGGAAGCGGGCGCCGAAGGCGCCACCATCGATATCTATGGCTCCAACGGCCGCTGGTTGAAGGATCGCGAAATCACCGAGGCGGTCGCCGGTTATTGGGAGGCGATCGGTCTCAAGGTGAATGTCCATATCGTCGAATTCAGCGAATATCTCGATCGCCTGAACGATCAAAAAGCGCGGCCGCAAACGATCTTCATCGGCCATTCGAACCAGTTGTTCGATGCCGATCGTACGGATTCGGCCTATCTCGAACCCGGTCGGTCCGGCGCCTCCAACGACAACGCGGAAATCGGCGATCTGATCAAGGCGGCGCGCACCGAGATCGAAGTAACCAAGCGGGAGAATCTGTATCGTCAGATCGGGCAGATCGCCTATGACGACGCGATGTTCGTCTTCCTGCTCTATCACAAGGACATTTTCGGCTTGTCGAAAAACCTGCGCTGGCAGCCCCGGGCCGACGGCAAGGTGCTGATCAAGGAGATCACCCTGGCCAAGTGAGGCGGAAGTCTTCGTAAGAAACCAAAAAATCAATTCACCACAGAGGCACAGAGATCACAGAGGAGTATCGATAGGTCATCTTGTTTGACCTCACCCGCTAGGGGATGCCTCAAATGCATTCCTTTCCTCTGCGTTCTCTGTGTCTCTGTGGTTCATCTTACTCTTATACCTCCCAGCAGGCGACGTGGTGTCCGGGGCGGCGCTCCTGCAAGGCGGGGGATTCGATGTCGCAGCGGGCGGTGCGTTTCGGGCAGCGCGAGGCGAAGCGGCAACCGCGAGAGGGCGTCAAAAGGCTGGGCGGCTCCCCGCTCAGCACGATACGGCGGCGTTCCGGTGGTCGTCCCGGCGTGGCCGCCGGAACCGCCGACAACAAGGCTTCGGTGTAGGGGTGGAGCGGCGCCGAATAGAGGCTTTCGGTTGGTGCCAGTTCGACCAGATGGCCGGCGTAAAGAATGGCGATGCGGTTGGAGATATGGCGCACCACCGCCAGGTCATGGGCGATGAACAGCGTCGTCAAGCCAAGCTTGGCCTTCAGATCCTGCAGCAGATTAACGATCTGGGCGCGTACCGAGACATCGAGGGCGGACACCGGCTCGTCGGCGACGATGAAGTCCGGGGCGGACATCAGGGCGCGGGC
>DATNIV010000410.1:0-8845 GCA_035604255.1 Telmatospirillum sp.
GGCGGGAGCCATGGTCGGCGCCCGCAAGGGGCTCGCGGCGATTCCGTCCGATCTTTCCGCCCATCTGCATGACCGTGGCGCATGGCGAACGGATGACCTGACGACGCTGGCCATCGCCTGCCATGAGACCGCGAGCCGCAACCAACCATGACATGGCGCATCGGCATTGACCTGGGCGGCACCAAGATTGAGGCTCTCGTCATCGATGCGCACGGACAGGAGAGCCTTCGCCGCCGCGTTCCGACACCGAGCGGAGACTATCTGGGGACCATTCGGGCCATCCGTGATCTGGTCGAGGGAATGGAAGCGCAACTGGAGGCCTCAGCCTCGGTCGGCATCGGCATGCCGGGAACGATTTCCCCAGCCACGGGTTTGGTCAAGAACGCCAACTCGACATGGTTGATCGGCAAGCCTCTCGATCGCGACTTGGCCACTGCCTTGAGCCGCCCCATCCGCCTGGCCAACGACGCGGACTGTTTCGCCTTATCCGAAGCCAGCGATGGCGCCGCCAAGGGGGCTCCGGTCGTGTTCGGCGTCATCCTCGGCACCGGCGTGGGTGGCGGCATCGTGGTCAATGGACGCCTGCTCTCCGGCCCCAATGCCATTACGGGCGAATGGGGGCACAATCCGCTCCCCTGGCCAACCAATGACGAACGGCCGGGCCCAACCTGCTATTGCGGTCGAAAGGGCTGTATCGAAACATTCCTCTCGGGCCCGGGCTTGGCCAGAGACGATGGTCGAGGCCTGTCCGCCGTTGAGCTCCTCCAAGCCGGGGATGCCACGGCGTTGGCGAGCCTCGCGCGATATGAGCAGCGTTTGGCGCGCGCCTTGGCCCATGTTATCAATATCCTCGACCCGCATGCCATCGTCCTGGGCGGCGGGCTCTCCAACATCAACCAGCTTTATGAGACCGTTCCCCGCCTTTGGACCGAATGGGTCTTTTCCGACTCGGTCTGCACGAGGCTTTGCCCCCCCAAACATGGCGATTCGAGCGGTGTGCGTGGCGCCGCATGGCTTTGGCCCGAGGCTCAATGAGGCGATTTGGCTTTCTTCGCGGCAGGACTGTTGGCAGGTCGGATCTCGACATGCCGCGCGTTTCCGACATTCCGATTGTGCTCGGACAAGGTCTTCGCAAAAACATGGCCACCACTGCCGTCGGCAACAAAATACAAATCGTCACTGACGGCCGGATGCAACACGGCTTCCAAACTGGCCCGACCCGGATTACAGATCGGACCAGGCGGCAAGCCGTCGACTTGATAGGTGTTGTAGGGACTCTTGACCGATAAATCATCACGCGTGAGCGGGCGGTCGAGAAGTCCTTCCGCGTTGCTCACGGCAAAGATTACCGTCGGATCGGACTGTAGCTTCATATGCAGCTTCAAGCGATTGTAGAAAACGGCAGCGATATGCGCCCTTTCTTCAGGAATTGCCGTTTCACGCTCGACCACGGATGCCAGGATGATCGCGTCGATCTTGTTGTTTAACGGGGCATTCGGCGCGCGATGACGCCACAGATCGTCGATCGTCTCGTTCATCGCATGGGTCATCCGCAGCAGCAAGGCCTCGCGGCTATCGCCGAGGGAAAAAAAGTATGTTTGCGGAAGCAGGCTGCCTTCCTCGGGAACAAGACCGGCGTTTCCCGTCAGGCCTTCGGTTATCCGCAATTGTGCAAGGACCTGAAAGACCGTCAGTCCTTCGGCGATCGTGACCTTGCGAACGACGGTCTGTCCGCGATGCATCATCTCGATGATCGAGGCCAGACTGGCTCGCGCCGGGAAGTTATATTCGCCAGCCAGCAGCGACTGCCGCCCGGATAGTCGTGTGGCCAGGAGAAAAAGCCAGGAGGACTCGATCGCGTCGGACTCTTTGAGAAGTGCCCCAATATCGGCCGATGTCGTCCCTTTGGGGATAACCACGGACACCGGGGCCATCGCTGGCCCCGGCTCCGCGATCTTGACGCGCGCCCACCACAACGCTCCTCCCGCCGTTGCCAATAAAACGGCCAGAACGAGAAGAAACCGGAGCAGCCAGCGCTTCATCGATGCATCAAACAGCCTTGAAGATCAGAGATGCATTGGTTCCACCGAAACCGAAGGAATTGGAAAGCGCGATCCGCACCTTCCGTTCCTTCGCCACATGCGGCACCAAATCGATGTCGCATCCCTCGGACGGATTGTCGAGATTGAGTGTCGGCGGCACCAGTCCATGGTTGATCGCCAGAATCGAATAGATCGCTTCGACACTCCCGGCGGCACCCAGCAAATGACCGATCGCCGACTTGGTCGACGACATCGACAATTTGTAGGCATGCGCCCCGAAAAGACGTTTGACCGCGCCCAGTTCGATTTCGTCGCCGAGAGGCGTCGAGGTCCCATGGGCGTTGATATAGTCGATATCCTCCAACGCGATCCCGGCCCGCTTGACGGCGGCGCGCATCGCGCGGAAGGCCCCATCGCCATTCGGCGCCGGGGCCGTGATGTGATAGGCGTCTCCCGACATGCCGTAGCCGATGATCTCGCCATAGATTTTGGCGCCACGCGCTTTGGCATGCTCGTATTCTTCGAGCACGACGACGCCGGAGCCTTCTCCCATGACGAACCCGTCGCGATCCTTGTCCCAGGGCCGCGACCCTTTGGCGGGCGTGTCATTGAACGCGGTCGACAGAGCACGGGCGGCGGAGAAACCAGCCATTCCCAGTCGGCAAACCGCCGCTTCGGTACCACCGGCGACCATCACGTCGGCATCGCCGAACATAATCAGTCGCGACGCGTCACCAAGCGCATGCGCCCCGGTCGAACAGGCGGTCACCACCGAATGGTTTGGCCCTTTGAAACCGTATTTGATCGAGACATGACCGGACGCGAGATTGATCAGGCTGGCCGGAATGAAGAAGGGCGACAACTTACGCGGCCCACCTTCCTTCAAGACCAGTGCGCCCGCGGCAATCGACGGCAAGCCACCGATGCCCGAACCGATCATAACGCCCGTTTTTTCGCGATCCTCGTCGGATTCGGGCTTCCACCCGGAATCCTCGACCGCCTCAATGGCGGCGCAGAGCGCAAAGACAATGAAATCGTCCATTCGCCGGCGATCTTTGGCCGAGCAAACATCATCGGGGTTGAACAGATGTGGCGCTCCCGTGCCTGTCGGCACGATGCCAGCGATTTTTGCCGGCAAATCGGAAACGTCGAAACGTTCGATTGCACGAATGCCTGATTCACTTTTCGTCAGGCGATCCCAGTTGGCCGCGACGCCCACGCCAAGTGGCGTAACCATCCCGAGCCCGGTGATGACAACTCGTCTCATGCGTTCCGCTTATCCGTTGCGAATAGAGAACACCGCGCTGGCCTGCCTGGGCAAACCAGCGCGGGTGGGCGTCGCCCTTTAGCTATGCGACTGAATGAAGTCGATGGCGTCCTTCACCGTGAGAATCTTCTCGGCGGCGTCATCGGGAATCTCACATCCAAACTCTTCCTCGAAAGCCATCACCAATTCGACGGTATCCAGGCTATCGGCACCCAGATCGTCGATGAAGCTGGCCGTCTCGGTGACCTTGGACTCCTCGACGCCCAGGTGCTCGACAACAATCTTCTTAACCCGCTCGGCGACATCAGACATTTTACAAAACCCCTCGAAAATCTTAGTTGGGCAGGAACCTGGGACTTAGGCGGTCGAGGCAAGCCGATCCCCCCCCGTCCGGAAAAAAGAGCCGTTACGTAGCACACTTTTTTCGGCCTGACCAGCACCTAGGTGGTGCCAGAAACAGCCCGAAAACCTTATATCATTGCCATGCCACCATTGACATGCATTGTCTGGCCCGTCACATAGGCCGCTTCGCTGCTGGCCAAATAAACGGCGGCGGCGGCAATCTCAGCTGGTTCCCCCATGCGCCCTACGGGAATTCCCGCGAGAAGCCTGGCTTTTTGCTCGTCACTTAACGCCTCGGTCATCGCCGTGGTGGTAAATCCCGGAGCGATGCAATTGACCGTAATGCCTCTTGACGCGACCTCCTGGGCCAGTGCTTTCGACATTCCAATCAACCCCGCTTTAGAGGCGACATAGTTCACCTGGCCCGGATTTCCAGTCACGCCGACGATCGACGTGATATTGATGATCCGCCCGAAGCGACGTTTCATCATTGACTTGACGACGGCGCGCGACAGACGAAATGCGGCGCTCAAATTGACGTCGAGCACCCTTTGCCAATCCTCGTCCTTCATTCGCAAAATCAGGCCGTCCCGGGTCAATCCTGCATTGTTGACCAGAATATCGAGCGACCCCAAAGCCGCTTCCGCGGCTTTGGGCAATTGCTCGACAGACGGGGCATCGGACAGATCGCAGGTCAGAACGGGAACATTGCCCCCCAACTCGGAGGCCAGAGCATCCAGCGCCTCGCGCCTTGTGCCGGACAAGGCCACGGTCGCGCCCTGGGCATGCAGCGCCCGAGCAATGGCGCCGCCGATATCGCCGGAGGCCCCGGTGACCAAGGCCGTCTTACCGGTCAAATCGAACATGGACGTCAACTCCCCAGTCATTCCCATAAAACGGTTCATGCCTTCAAAAAGGCTTCGATATCGGCCGGCGTTTGCAGCGACACGGCCGATAGTTCCTTGTCAATTCGCTTGGCAAGACCTGCCAACACCTTTCCGGACCCCGCCTCAACCAAGGACTCGACTCCGGCAGCCTTCATCGCCAGCACGCTTTCGCGCCAACGAACCGTTCCGGTAACCTGGGCAACCAGCAATTTGCGGATCTCATCGGGATCGCGGGTCATGCTGGCCGTAACATTGGCCACCAGGGGAACCACCGGCGCCTTCATCATCACTTGCGACAGGGCCACGGCCATGGCATCGGCAGCCGGCTGCATCAACGCGCAATGGAAAGGCGCCGACACAGGCAACAAAACGGAACGTTTGAAACCCTTGGCCGCAGCCACCGCCATGGCGCGCTCCACGGCGGCCTTGGCTCCGCTGACCACCACTTGGCCAGGAGCGTTGTCGTTGGCCGTCTCGCAGACGTCGCCTTCAGCCGCTTCCGCAGCGATTTCGCGCGCTTGCTCGATTTCAACACCAAGCAGCGCCGCCATCGCGCCTTGCCCGACCGGCACCGCCTTCTGCATGGCCTGCCCACGGATCTTCAGCAATCGCGCCGTGTCGGCAAGGGTGAATGTCCCCGCAGCGGCCAGAGCCGAATATTCGCCCAGGCTATGACCGGCAACCAGAGCAGCCTTCTCGCCGATCATCCAGTTCCCTTGGGTCTCAAGCACACGAACCACCGCCATGCTGACGGCCATCAGGGCCGGCTGCGCATTTTCGGTCAAGGTCAATTCGTTTTCCGGCCCGTCCCACATCAGCGCCGACAACTTCTGCTTCAACGCCTCGTCGACCTCGCCAAAAACATCGCGAGCGGCGGAGAACGCTTCGGACAACGCGCGCCCCATCCCGACCGCTTGCGAGCCTTGTCCCGGAAAAACGATTGCACGCGACATATTGCCCCCTTCAAAAAAATGGCGACTAGGAATAGCGCGCGCTTTCGCGGAGTCAAGCCTGGAGGAGCGAACCCAGGGCGCCATCGGCGCGAAAATCCCCCCTGCCACAATCGTTGCCGGATCGAGAAGGCGCAGCTATCCTGCTCCTCAAGCTCATACAGATCTCCCTGACGACAGGAGCGGCGGATGAATATTTTAATCCCCGATGATTATCAGCATGCCGTTACCGGCCTCGCCTGCGTGACGCTTCTTAAAGAGCATCATCTCACCATTCTCGGCGATCTGGCGCTTGATCGGCAAGCCGCGACGGCCATCGCCGCCGCCGAGGCACTGGTGCTCATCCGCGAACGAACCCCCATCAACGCCGCATTCTTGCAGCGAGCACCGAATCTGCGTTGCATCAGCCAGACCGGCAAAATCGCCGGACATATCGACGTCGCCGCCTGCACCGCCGCCGGCGTCGCCATTTTGGAAGGCGTAGGCTCCCCGATCGCGCCAGCCGAGTTGACCTGGGCTTTGATCATGGCGTCACGGCGCCAGCTGCTGACGGCGGCAACCGACCTTCGGCTCGGCCTATGGCAGACAACCCTCGGAGAGAGTTTGCACGGCCAAACCCTTGGCATCTGGAGTTATGGCAAAATCGGCCGGATGATCGCCCGATTCGGCCATGCCTTCGGAATGGATGTCGCGATCTGGGGTGGAGAGGAGTCGCGGTCCCGCGCCGTCACCGACGGTTTTCGGGTTTTTGCGTCGCGCGAAGCGCTCTTCGCGGAAGCGGATGTCGTCACCCTTCATATGCGCCTCGCCGCCGCGACGACCGGGTTGATCGGCAGGGAGGACCTCGCCCGCATGAAGGCAACAGCCCTACTGGTCAATACCAGCCGCTCCGGCCTGATCGCTCCCGGCGCGCTGGAAGCCGCGTTGGCCGCAGGACGCCCGGGCTTTGCCGCGCTTGACGTCTTCGACGACGAACCGGTCTATGACCCGCATCATCCCCTGCTCACGATGCCCAATGTGCTTTGCACGCCCCACATCGGCTACGTCGAACGGAACAGCTTTGAGCTTTATTTCACCAAAGCCTTCGAGAACATCCTGGCCTTCGATCGCGGCCAAGCTGTCAATGTGGTCAATCCCGAAGTCCTGAAAGGGCGCTAGGAGCCCGTCCAAGCGATTGCAGCAAGACGCTTGCGCGGCGACATAGTTCTATATAGAATTATCCTATATAGATGGAGTTGTGCCATGGACGAGAATGATTTGGCCATCCTCGCACGGGCCCTGCTGGAAACCTCGGAAGCGGCTTATGTCACCACCATAGACCGCCAAGGACGCCCCCAGACGCGAGCGATGTTCAACTTGCGAAACAGCATCCAGTTTCCCAAGCTCCACACCTTCTTTGAGGGTCTGGACGATGCTTTCGAGACGTGGTTCACCACCAATAGCGCGTCGACCAAGATGGACGACCTTGCCGTGAATCGGGCGGTATCGGTGTATTACTGCTGGCCAACGCAATTTCGCGGCTTGATGTTGGGCGGCGACATCGAGACGATTGTCGAACCCGGCGACAAGGCCCGCTTATGGCAAGACGGCTGGGAACGTTACTATCCCCAAGGTCAGGACGATCCCGACTACACGGTGCTTCGCCTGCGACCGACGCAGGTGAAATATTACCATCAGCTCAACGCCGTCACGCTGGTGGGGTAAGGGCATGGAAAAATTGCGCGCGGGCGGTTTTCTGCTCGCCAAAGTTCACCGGCTGTCGGGCCGGGTCTTCACCCGACTGCTGAAACGCCACAGTCTGCATGAGATCAACCCCGCCCAGGGCCGCATCCTTTTCGTTCTGGGGCAGACCGAGCAGATCCCCATGCACGAACTCGCCAAACGCACATCACTCGGCAAATCGACCCTGACCACGATGCTCGATCGACTCGAACAGGATGGATTTGTCGAGCGGCTGTCGGCGCCCGACGACCGTCGGAGCGTCCTCGTCCGCCGCACGACGAAGGACGAGTCATTCCGCCATGCATTCGCAGGCGTCTCGGAAAAGATGACCGAACTCTGGTATCGCGGTATTTCGGACGCCGAGCGCGACCAATTTGAAGCCGTCCTTGAGCGCATCCTCGACAATCTCGAAGCGGCAGAGGGATGCCGGGAATGACCAAAGCCAGCCCATTCAACGGATTCACGCAGGAAGCAGCGACCTTTCTGGGTGAACTCGCCGCCAATAACCAACGCGCATGGTTTGCTCGTCATAAGTCCATCTATGAAGCGACGGTACTCGCCCCGATGCGCCATCTCGTTGCCGAACTGGGGCCCTCCATGCTGGCCATCGATCCCGCTTTCGACGTCAGACCGCAAGGCGGCGCCGTCTCCCGCCTTTATCGGGACACGCGCTTCTCCAAAGACAAGTCCCCTTTTCGGGTCACGCAATGGATTGTGTTCAAACCCCAAGCCAGGGATTGGCCAAATAGACCGGCCTTCTTCATGGAGTTCGGTCCGAACCGGTATCGCTACGGCATGGGATTCTATTGCGCGGCGGCAGCCACGATGGCGGCAATTCGCGCTCATATCGAGAGCGCCCCGGACCAGTGTCTCGACGCGATGACGCAAGCCCTCCGGGCAGGCTATTCGCTGGAGGGCGACGCCTACAAACGCCCACGAATTCCACAGAATCAACCGCCCCTCATTCAGGAATGGTATCGTCGAAAGACGGCTTATGTGGTGAAAAACAAAACCACTGACGCGTTCTTCGACAATCCGGCTCTGGCCGAGGAATTGAAAACCGCATTCGCGGCGGCAGCGCCCCTTTATCGTTTTCTTAACACCCCCTCATGGCGCAACCCGAGCGATGACGATAAGGCCCGGGCCGTGGCTCACGGAATTGAGCCGAGCACACGCCAACAACACAGAATATATTGATGAAATATTTAGTATTAATTTGTGATTTGAATCAAAATCAACCACTGTAATAAGATATTTAAGCCCCAATGAACGAACCACAAACACGTCATAAATAGAAATAACTCAAATATAAATTATGCACATACTGAACAATACGGAAAAACACACAATCCACCCCACAGCCATCGTTGAAGACGGCGCAGAAATTGGTGACGGGACCATCATTGGACCTTACTCTGTCATTGGATCGACGGTCCGACTGGGATGCCGAAATCAAATTGGTTCGCACGTGGTCATCGAGGGCTATACGACGATCGGCGACGAGAATCGCATATACCAGTTCGCTTCCATCGGCGCCGCCCCGCAGGATCTGAAATGGCAAGGCGAAGACACGACGCTGTCCATCGGCCACCGCAACATTATTCGTGAATATGCGACGTTGCAGCCCGGCACCGA
>DATNIV010000411.1:0-6067 GCA_035604255.1 Telmatospirillum sp.
CCTCTCGGGGAACACGACCCAAAGCGTCGATGACGGCATGGTCCGTGATCCGATTGGTTCGGATCTGGTTCTCAACCATATTGTGTCGAGCCGCAGCATAATTCACGATCGATCACTCCTGATTGCGGCCAGCCACGCCATGCTAAGGGCTCGTTCCATTCCAATGGCGCGACAAACGCTCCTGTTCAATCGCGCGTCCCACCATGTTTCAGCGATGAAACATGTAGACTGGCGAGTTATACCGACCGCTCCGGGTGAAGACAATCCCGCACAAGCCGCCTCGCCTCGCCCCCGATTAGTTCCAACAATTTACGCGACAATTTGCCCCCCTTGACCGGACCGGAGGGAATGTCTATAAACGCCCCCTCACGATCGGATGGCGGCGTTTCGGCGCTTTTCGTTCCGGGCAGGGGCCGGGTGGCAGAGTGGCTATGCAGAGGACTGCAAATCCTTGTACGTCGGTTCGATTCCGGCCTCGGCCTCCAAACCCCGCCGTTTGCGGGAAGGTTGTTGCAATATCTTGAAAAAAGAGTTTGCACCAAGCTTTCCGACCTTGCTATAAGGCGGGCCCTGCTGGTTCGATGCTCAACGCGTCATCCGGTCGTGAAAAACATAAAGGAATTCGGCGGTCAGCCTTCATGGCGGATCTCCATTCCCAGGTAGCTCAGTGGTAGAGCAAGCGGCTGTTAACCGCTTGGTCGGGGGTTCGAATCCCTCCCTGGGAGCCAGATTAAACCCCCGGAGCCGAAAGGCTCCGGGGGTTTTTCGTTGCTGGTGTCGGAAAAAATCGCTGATAAACAACGATTTTCCGCTCATTGATCGCACTGGAGCGCAAGTCGGTGCATATGGTCGCACTTGGTCCGGCGACCGGATTTGTTGGTACTTCTGATGGTATCTCGGCCTGCCTGTTGGTATGATGTTGGTATCCGTCAACCCAACGATGGGTAAAGACGATGATGCTCAGCGATATGAAGTGCAAGGCGGCCCGGCCGGGCACCAAGCTCCAGAAGCTTTCCGATGGCGGCGGCCTGCAGCTTTGGGTGCAGCCGACGGGTGGCCGTCTGTGGCGCCTCGCCTTTCGGTTCGGCGGCAAACAGAAACTTTTGGCGCTGGGCGCCTATCCGACCGTGTCGCTGGCCGACGCCCGGCAGCCAGTTACGGCAACGCATGCTTGAAGACATGGCAATGCGCGATCTGCGAGAGGGAACGCAGCGCGACTACATCCGCACCGTCAGAAGCTTCGCGTCCTTCCTGGGACGTTCGCCGGATACGGCCACGCCCGAGGATGTCCGCCGTTTCCAGGTTCATCAGACGGAGAGCGGCGTGCAACCGCCGAGCATCAATACCTCGGTTTCGGCTCTTCGCTTCTTCTTCAGCGTGACGCTCAACCGGCCGGATCTGTCTCTCCGCCTCGTCCTCGTCCGTCATCCCCGCAAGCTTCCCGATGTATTGAGCGTCGAGGAGGTCGGGCGGTTGCTCGTGGCGGCGCCGGGTCTCAAGTATAAGGCGGCGCTGGGGACCGCGTATGGCGCCGGGCTTCGGGTCGCGGAAGTCGCCGCCCTCAAGGTCGACGACATCGATAGCACCCGCATGCTGATCCGGGTGCAGGAGGGCAAGGGACGCAAGGACCGCAACGCGATGTTGTCGCCCCAACTTCTGGAGTTGCTTCGGCTCTGGTGGCGTGAAGGCAAGCGTCGGAACGTCATGCTGCCCCATGGCTGGTTGTTTCCCGGCCGTAGCCACCTCGAACCGATCTCGACCCGCCAGATCAATCGTGCCGTCCATGAGGCGGCGGACATGGCCGGTATCAGGAAGCGGGTGGCGGGCAGCGCATGCCGGCCGTATCAGCCTAGTCCAGTTGAAGGTGATGTCGGCGATCGAGACCTGCCGCACCGCTGCCCTCGGCGGTCATGTCGAAGGCTGCGAGGACTGCGGCCATGTCCGCATCGCCTATAACAGCTGCCGGAACCGGCACTGTCCCAAGTGTCAGGCTGCCGCAGCGCGCGAGTGGTTGGCCGCCCGGGAAGCCGACCTGTTGCCGGTCGGCTATTTCCATGTTGTCTTCACCGTTCCAGCCGAGGTCGCCGACATCGCCTTCCACAACAAGGCGGCGGTCTACGACCTGCTGTTCCGGACGGCGTCGGAGACCATGCTCACGATCGCCGCCGACTCCCGTCATCTCGGTGCGCGCATCGGCATCACGGCCGTCCTCCACACCTGGGGCTCGGCATTGACGCATCATCCGCACATCCACATGGTCGTACCGGGCGGCGGCATCTCGCTCGACGGCGAACGGTGGGTCTCCTCACGGGCCGCTTTCCTCCTGCCGGTTCGTGTTCTTTCGAAGCTGTTTCGCCGACTCTTTCTGACGCGATTGATCGAGCTCCACGCCGCAGGTCGGCTTCACTTCTTCGGTGACCATATCGACTTCAAGGAGCGACGTTGCTTTCTTCGCCACCTGGCCCCGTTGCGGCAGAAGAAGTGGGTGGTCTATGCCAAGCCGCCTTTTGCCGGGCCCGAGGCGGTTCTCGCCTATCTGTCGCGCTACACACACCGCGTCGCCATCTCGAACCGACGCCTCATCTCGTTCGACAAGACCGGCGTCACCTTCCGCTACAAGGACTACCGCCGCGACGGCGCCGAACGCCAAGGCACCATGACGCTCTCCGCCGACGAGTTCATCAGGCGCTTTCTGCTCCACGTTCTACCGAAGGGCTTTCACCGTATCCGTCATTACGGCCTACTCGCCAGCTCGGTGCGCAAAACCAATGTCGCGCGTGCCAGGGAATTGCTTGCTGTTCCTGCGCTGATCGAGACGGAAGAACTCGCGCCAGAGCCATATTTACCGCCACCTTGCCCCTGTTGTGGCGGACGCATGGTCGTCATCGAGATCTTCCAAGGGGTTGCCCAGGCCCGCGCACCGCCGGTCCGGCTCCGACAATCCGGGAGGACTGCGTCGTGGCCCGGCACAGCCAGCATCTCCCTCCGGTCGAAGCCATGTTGCTCCGGCTCACCTTCTTCTGCGCCCTCATGCCCAATTCCAAGCCGCCGAATGGGCGGATCCTGCTGCCAAGCGCCCAGTTGCCATACCAACATCGAGCAGATGACGCCCCTTCAGCCCACGGCAGATCGTACATCTGCGGTCCGCCACGATGCGCCTCATGCAGTCGCTGCCGTTCCAAGGTCGAGTTGCAGTGTCTGAAAGCAGCCATTCGCCGGGTTAGGCCGGGGCTATTCCGTCCGCTCCACGGTGGCGGTTCTCCTGGCCCGATTCGTCGCCAGAAAACGTTCGCGAACGATCCGAAAGAGCCCTGGCGGCAGAAATCCGTAGGCAGCGCTCTCCGGCCCTTTGCCAGGCAAGAATCGCAAATCGGGGCCGGGCCAAGTGAACAAATTCGCCTCGCTTACAACCACCCATGACCGTTCCCCATCCAGCCGAAGCCGCGCTTTGACGGGGGCAGGAATCTCCAAGGCGTCATCCGGCTGCGCTGGCGCAGTATGGGTGATTGGCAAGACATAAACGCGCGTTGCGCCGTCCTCGTCCCGCCGCGCGAGGACGACGGCGCATGGCCGACCCTTTGCACCTTCCTCGCGCCCCGTCTGTGCTTCACGATCCCAGAGATACGAATACCGGATAACCAGACCAGGCTGCGGGGTCGGCCAGGTCACGGCCGCCAATCTTTTAGTTCTTCATCGAGGTGCGCGTGCTCGACGGGAACTTCCGCCTTGGCGATCAACGCGATTTCTTCATCGCTCAATTCACCGGCACGAATAACCCGGCGATCGCGGCGCTTAAGCCGCTCATATTCCTCTGCGGCCAAAACCACCAACCGATCATGCCCGTTCTTGGTAATAGTCACCGGCTCAGACAGCGCCCTATCTGCTAGTCGTCCGTAATTCTTGATAAAATCCGCCGTTGTGACTTTCATCGCGACCATCCGTATATGAGTAATTCGCATTATGCATATAATTCGAATTCTTTCAACCGAACCGATTTCGGAATATCGGGATCACAATTTTTGACAACAAGGGGTGGATGCGAGCCCGGGTCACATGCCTGATTGGGGGCGGTTTCGGGTCAGACATTGCCGAAGCTGTACCCGTCGGCAATGTCCGCTTTCCCCATTGCTCGTCTGACAGCCGCCATTCCGTTCACGGCCCAACGGATAACTCCCAGGTTTCGACCACCAGCCCTACCGATTTCCGTTGCGCGCCGAGGCGAGCGCCTTGGCCAATTCGTCGGTAACGCCGACACGGTCGTCCCTGCAGGTCATTTCGCCCCGCACAATGGCCGCTGCGCGGCCATCCGAGTTGGGAATCCGCTTGAGGATTTCACTGGCATAGGTGCCGGCATGCTCGAACGTATCGGAGAGATAGCCGTCATCATCGCTGTGCTCGATGATCTCTGCGGCGATATCCATGAAATTGCAGAGACAATCGAAGGCGCGTGCCGGATCGACGTCGGCGAGATGCTCGACGATGGCATCCAGGAGCAAACCGAGTTCGTTGGCAAAGGGGGAGAGTTGCCGCCAATCGACGTATCGGTCAGCCTTTCGTAACCGGACCAATTCGCCATTAATGAGGTCTGCTGCGGCTGCTGTATCCGTCACCATGGTCAGGGCAACCTCGACGATCGATCTCACTGGCGACAGGCGTTCGCCCGCGCTGACCAGGATTTTGGCAAGGCGTTCCAGCCCCAACTCGGCAAGTTTCTTCGCATCGATCGCGGAGTCCATGGTCATGGCGCGTCAGCTTTCAGTGAGTTGTTCCGGGGCCTGCTCGATCGGTCCACATCGGTAGCAAAGGAGGCCCTGCAAGTATTCCCGACCAGGCGCGGCCCATGAACCCAAGCGCCGAATCTGGCCCATGGCCCAATCCGAGCAATTGGCCGCCGATGCCGCAGCCACCACGGCATCGAGCGCCATGGTGAAGTCGATCGAGGTCGGGTCCCGACCGCGACCATGCAGAATTCCGTCGACAGCCAGAAGCCCTGTTTCGAGCGCAAACGCCGGCTGACGCGTCGCAAAGTCTCGGCTCGCGCGCGCCAGGGTGACGGGATCGGGGCAGGCCCTTCCGCGCCAAAGCTTCGGCGCCGAACTGGTGATAGTGCCAAATCTTATGTCTTGGGTGAGCGAGGAGCGAGAACAACTCGTCATCTCGTCCGGCGGCCAGCAGCGACGACAGGCAGATCGGGGCACCTTTGACATGTTCGCCGGGCCGCCCCTCTTTCCAAACCCGATTGAGCAAGGGGAGGAAGTCGTCGGCGTACTTGAACAGGAGTTCCGGATAGACGGCGATCTCGCCCCATCGGTCAGCCACCGTCCACAAATAGTCGACGCCGTCCTCCTGGATGGCGTCGAACAGGCGCTGCAGCCATTTGGCACGGGTCGGACAATCCGCCGGCGCGTTGGCGATGATCGGGATCAACGCGTTGGTGGTGTCGTAAACAGCGCGGCCCAGGCGGCCCGACGACGTGTCGATATCCTGCAGGGCCGGCCAAAGGCGTTCCAGCAACGACACCGCGCAGGCACCGGCATGGAGCGGGTCGGCTTTGGCGACCCGGCGAATTTCGCCGACAGCTTCTTTCAGGCGTTGCGCCGCAAGATCGGACCCGCGCCAGCCGTAAGCGCGCGACCGGAAGCGGGCCGTGAAGGACCATCGTGCGGTTTTCTGAGGTTTGGCGGAAGGCTGTGTCATCGAGAACTCGGCATAAGGTGAGGGCTCACTCGTGGCAGGCCAGACCGGGAAATTCAACGCTAATCCTTTCGACTGGAGCGAATCCGGTCAATCCAAACGTCCGCAACACTTCTTGAATTTCTTCCCGCTGCCACAGGGACAAGCATCGTTCCTTTGTCACCCCGACGGCCAAAATCGCCATCTGGAGCCGTGGATTCCCGCCGCATCCGCCAGAATGTGGCGATGGCCAAGATCGATGCGGGAATATCGGCCGCCCAGGGGAATCGGGTGAAGGAATCATCTGGCGATGAGGCTTGCGAGGAATTCGTCGTCCCAAGCGGCGACCTTGCGCCGGAGGCGCAGGGAATCCTTGCCGGGAGCCCTCCGCAAT
>DATNIV010000412.1:0-13537 GCA_035604255.1 Telmatospirillum sp.
CCCGCCGCTGAAAAGACGAAGAAGGCCGACGGCGTACCGCCTCCGACGTTAGCGATGGTGGCCAATCCGGACATTTTGGCGACCCTGGCCGCCCCGGGGCCTCTGCGCCCCAAGCTGGTCGTCGGTTTCGCCGCCGAGACGGAAAAGCTCATCGACCACGCCAAAGCCAAGCTGGCGCGCAAGGGCTGCGACCTGATCGTCGCCAATGACGTGTCGACGGCATCCGGGACCTTCGGCGGCGATGACAATTGTGTTCACGTGATCAGTGCGACCGAGGTCGAGTCCTGGCCGCCGCTCTCCAAAACCACGGTGGCCCAGCGCCTCGCCGCGCGGGTTGCCGATCTGTTGAAAGGAACGATTTGATGGCCGAGGTTTCCGTTCAGATCGAGCGACTTGCCCATGCCCAGGATCTGCCGCTGCCGCGTTATGAGACCGAGCAGGCGGCGGGGCTCGATCTGCTGGCCGCGGTGGAGGCCGCGGTGACCTTGGCGCCGGGCGCTTTCACGCTGATCCCCACGGGGATCAAGATCGCCTTGCCGGCCGACCATGAAGCGCAGATCCGCCCGCGATCCGGACTGGCGGCGAAAAATGGTGTCACCGTGCTCAACAGTCCGGGGACCATCGACGCCGATTACCGGGGCGAGATCAAGGTCATTTTGATCAATCACGGGCCGGTAGCCTTTGTCGTGTCCCGGGGTCTGCGGATTGCGCAAATGGTGATCGCGCCGGTGGCGCGCGCGCGCTGGACGGAGTGCCAGGCCCTGCCCGAGAGCGTTCGGGGCAGTGGCGGTTTCGGTTCAACCGGGGTTGGCGCGCCGTCGTGATTGAGATGTTCGAGACGTAAGCGTTTGTTCGGAAATAACTGCGTCATTTCCGAACAAACGCCAAGCCCGAGCGGCGCTTGAGCTGTGGCGGACGCGGAGGCGTCCGCCACCACTGAAGAAACTTAGGGACCGTCCGGAAATGACGCAGTTATTTCTGAACGGGCCCTAAGTGAGAGCATAAGGACATCAACGTCATGCTGAGACCTTCAAAGAAGATGTTGTTCGCCATCGAGGCGGTGCTCGACATCGCCTATCACGCGGGTGGGGAACCGGTGCAGAGCCGTGAGATCACGCGCCGCCAGGGTATTCCGCGCCGTTATCTTGAGCAGACGCTGCAGCAATTGGTGCGGTCAGGGATTTTGATCGGGGTCAGAGGCCCGCACGGTGGTTACCGATTGGCTCGTGAACGTCGCCGGGTTTCGGTGGGTGAGATCGTGCGGGTGGTCCGTGCGCTGGAAGCGGCCGAGGAAACCGAGGAAGATCTTCCCTCGTCGGATTTGGGCAGGGACGTGATCCGGCCGATGTGGACGGTCCTGCAGGAGGATATCATGGTTCGCCTCGACGGCATTTCCATCGATGACTTGTGCATGAAAGCCTATCAGTCCGGGATCATCAGCGAAGTGACCCAGAAGATGGATTTTACGATTTGAAATTTGACTTGGCAGGGTTTAAACACCATGTAGGTGTATCTTAATTATTTATGTACATTTATGAGAGGTAAATCATGACCGTCTCGTCCAAGACTCATTTTCGCGGCAAGATCTACGACAGCATCCTTGATACCGTTGGAGGCACGCCGCTCGTGCGATTCAAGAAGTTGGCCGCTGAAGCGGGGGTCACGGCCGACATCGTCGGCAAGCTCGAGTTTTTCAATCCATTGGCCTCGGTCAAGGATCGGATTGGTCTGGCGATGATCGAAGCCGCCGAGGCCGCCGGCAAACTGGTTCCCGGTTCTGTTTTGATCGAACCGACATCGGGCAACACCGGTATCGCTCTGGCCTTTGTCGCCGCCGCCAAAGGATATCGGTTGATCCTGACCATGCCGGAAAGCATGTCGATCGAACGCCGCAAGATGCTGGCGCTGCTGGGCGCCGAAATCGAACTGACGCCGGCGCCCAAGGGCATGACCGGAGCGGTCCGGCGGGCCGAGGAACTGGCCAAGGAAATCCCCCATGCGGTGATCCTTCAGCAATTCGAGAACCCGGCCAATCCGGCGATCCATGTCGCCACCACGGCCGAGGAAATCTGGGCCGACACCGAAGGCAAAGTCGATATCGTGGTGTCGGGCGTCGGCACCGGCGGCACCATTACCGGGATTGGCCAGGCGCTGAAAAGCCGCAAGCCCGGTATCAAGCTGGTGGCGGTCGAACCGGAAGACAGTCCGGTATTGTCCGGCGGCGCGCCCGGCCCGCACAAAATCCAGGGAATCGGTCCCGGTTTCGTTCCTGCGGTTCTCGACCGGAGCGTGGTCGACGAAGTGCTGCAGATCAGCAATGAAACCGCCTTTGCCACGGCGCGCAAATCGGCACGCCTGGAAGGCATTCCGGTCGGCATATCGTCGGGTGCGGCGCTGGCCGCGGCGCTGGAACTGGGCGCTCGTCCGGAGAATGCCGGCAAACTGATCGTGGCGATCATTCCGTCTTTTGCCGAACGCTATCTGTCGACGGCGCTGTTCGACGGGATCGCCTGATTTAACCGGGCATCGCTTATTTTTCGTCATTGCCGGGCTTGACCCGGCAATCCATCTGTCGTCAGGACAGCCTTGTCTGGCGGAAAAGACAAATGGACCCACGGGTCAGGCCCGTGGGTGACGAGAAGACGGAGAGGGCGTTCGCGTGTGTTTCCGTCAGCTTGTCCCCAATCCTCGAACGACCATCGCATCCGCCGCCGATTTCCGTTACAACAAGCGCATGGAATTCTCTGAAGATCAGATCCGGCGCTACGCGCGCCATATCATTCTGCCCGAGGTGGGAGGGGTCGGACAGGCTCGCCTGCTGGGCGCCAAGGTGT
The DNA here is from genome assembly GCA_035604255.1 of Telmatospirillum sp. Lineage (GTDB taxonomy): Bacteria > Pseudomonadota > Alphaproteobacteria > Rhodospirillales > Magnetospirillaceae > Telmatospirillum. The sequence goes on from DATNIV010000412.1 coordinate 2,835, forward strand.
TGGTGGTCGGGGCCGGCGGCCTGGGCTCTCCCTTGATTCTCTATCTGGCGGCGGCGGGGGTTGGCACCATCGGGGTCGTCGATGACGACAATGTCGATCTGACCAATTTGCAACGCCAGGTGCTGCACAGCACCGATCGGATCGGCTGGTCGAAAGCCGAGAGCGCGAAAGCCGCGGTGGCGGCGATCAATCCCGATGTGACGGTGGTGGCGCACCGGTTTCGTCTGGATGCCTCCAATGCCCTGGACGTGATCGGCCGTTACGACATCGTGGCCGACGGCAGCGACAATTTTCCGACCCGTTTTCTGATCAACGACGCCTGCCATTTGGCGGGCAAGACGCTGGTCTCGGCGGCGGTGTTGCGGTTCGACGGACAACTCTCCACATTCAAGGCGGGAGGCCCGTGCTATCGGTGTCTTTATACGGCGCCGCCAGCCGAGGACGATATCCCGTCCTGTGCCCAGGCGGGCGTGTTGGGCGCGATGGCCGGAGTCATGGGATCGTTGCAGGCGACAGAGGTATTGAAAGAAATTCTGGGGATCGGCGAGAGCCTGTCCGGAAGCTTGCTGATCATCGACGCTCTGTCGACGACCATACGCAAGGTCCGACTGCGGCCCGACCCGGCGTGTGTTCTTTGCGGTGAACACGCAGGCATCCACGATTTGTCGATGCACCGGAGCAACGCCCGTGTCTGCGGATGAGACCTCCCTCAGCAAGCTTTCCCTGGTCCTTTTTTCGGGCGGCTACGACAGGGTTCACTATGCCTTGGCGATGGCGGCCGCGGCGCTTGCCAGCAACCGGGCGGCGACGCTCTTCTTCACCATGGGCGCGGCGAAAGCGCTTCTCGCCGCGGATGCTGGCGGTCCGGGGTGGCGGATATTGCATGCCACCGAGGACGGGATTGCGCCTCTTGCCGCCGACGCGTCATTGATCGAGAAAGGTGTCGGCGGGTTCGAAGACCTGCTTTCGGCCTGCGTTACGCTGGGGGCGACGGTGATGGTCTGCGAAATGGGGTTGCGGGCGATGGACATTGACTCCAAGCGGTTGCGCCAGGATGTGCCGGTGACATCCGGAGGGCTGGTCACCTTTCTGGCGGATGCCTCGCGGCATGGCGCCGTGGTGTTCGTTTGAAGAAGCTGTCCTCACCCTGGACGCTCCTGAATGCGGACGGCAGCATCAAGGTCATGCGTCTCAACGTTCGCCGCGCCGGCATCGGCGATCTGTATCATTGGCTTTTGACCACATCCCGGCTCAAATTCGCCCTGGTGCTGACGGCCGGATATTTCGGCCTCAATACTCTTTTCGCTTTGGCCTATTTGGTCTGCGGCGGTATCGAAAACGCCCGTGTCGGCTCATTCGAGGACGCGTTCTTCTTCTCGGTGCAAACGATGGCGACCATCGGTTATGGCAAGATGGTGCCGATCAGCACACTGGCCAATCTTCTGGTGACGATCGAGGCCGGCGTCGGTTTGTTTGGCGTCGCGGTGTCCGCCGCCCTGATGTTCTCCCGCTTTACCCGGGCCACGGCCGGCGTGATTTTCAGCAAAAAAGCGGTGGTCACGCGATTGAATGGCGTGCCGACCCTGATGTTTCGCCTGGCCAACGAACGCAGCGATTTGATTCACGAGGCCCGTGTCCATGTGGTGCTGGTGCAAAAGGAGCGTTCGGACGAAGGCCATGAATTCCGTCGATTGCGCGACCTTTCCCTGGAGCGGGCTTTTACGCCGGTCTTCGGCCTCTCCTGGACGGTCCTCCATAAGATCGATGCGGAAAGTCCGCTGTTCGGGTGGGAGTCCTCGGAGGGCGATCGTTCGGAGACGCAGATCTTCGTCCATCTGGCCGGACATCACGAAGGATTCCAGCAGGAGGTTCACGCGCGCTGGGCCTATTCGGCCAAAGACATTGTCTGGGGAATGCGCTTTACCGATGTCTTTTGCGATTTCCCCGATGGGCGGCGGGCCATCGACTACGCGCGCTTCGACATGGTCGAAGACGACAAGATGGCGGGATCTCCCGCCACTGGCGACGACGATCGGTCGGGGCTTTGAGGCTGGCCTGCATTTCTCCTGCGTACCGACGGCAGGAGTATGCGAAATGCGGATTAAAGCAGACTCGCCAGCACGCGATCCGGCGGATTGTGCCCGTCGATATGGGTCTTGATGTTGATCAGCACCTTTTCGCCCATGTCGATGCGACCTTCCAGCGTGGCCGAACCGAGATGCGGCAACAGAACCACATTGTCCATTTCGAGAAGCTTGGGATTGATCGCCGGTTCATGTTCGAAGACGTCGAGACCGGCGCCGGCGATCTCCTTGTTTTGCAGCATGCGGGTCAGGGCCACTTCGTCCACCACCTCGCCACGCGCGGTGTTCACCACATAGGCATGGGGCTGCAACAGCTTCAGGCGCCGTGCCGACAACAGATGGTAGGTCGCCGGCGTGTGCGGGCAATGCACAGAAATGACATCCATGCGGGCCAGCATCTGGTCCAGGCTTTCCCAATAGGTGGCGTCCAGGTCCTGTTCCAGTTCCGGCGACAGGCGTTTGCGGTTGTGGTAATGGACCGCCAGGCCGAACCCTTTGGCGCGCCGGGCGACCGCCTGGCCGATACGGCCCATGCCGACGATGCCTAAGCGTTTGCCCCAGATGCGTCGTCCCAGCATGAAGGTGGGGCTCCACCCCGTCCAACGACCGGCCCGCACCAATCTCTCGCCTTCCGCCAGTCGTCTTGGCACGGCAAGGATCAGGGCCATGGTCATGTCGGCGGTGTCTTCGGTCAGCACATCAGGGGTGTTGGTCACCGTGATGCCGCGCGCGCGCGCGGTGGCGAGGTCGATATGATCGACGCCGGCACCAAAATTGGCGATCAGGCGGAGGTCGGGGCCGGCTTGGCTGAGGACGGCCGCATCGATCCGGTCGGTGACTGTGGAGACCAGAACATCTGCGGTTTTGACCGCCTCGATCAAATCGAGCTTGGTTGGCGGGCGGTCATCGACGTTGAGCTTTGCGTCGAACAGTTCCATCAAGCGGGTCTCGATGACGTCGGGGAGCTTGCGCGTGACGAACACCAACGGCTTCTTCGGTGCCATCTTGGAGCCTCCGTCTTTCTGGGACAATTGTTGATAATGTTATTAAGAGGCTTTAGCAAGACCGGCCGCTCTTGTCCACTGTTCAGGTGATTACCTTGACCCATCGCCTAGACCCTGGCAAATATTCCCTTACCGAAATGAAGGTCCTCGATATGCCGTTTGTGGCGCGACTGATCCGTTGCCTTTTCCAAAGCTGCGCGACCGTGGTGGCGCTGCTCCTGCTATCGCAGGTTACGGTCGCGGCCGAAAGCAATGGATTGCCCTTGCCGCGGTTCGTTTCGCTGCGCTCGGACGAGGTCAATTTAAGAACCGGGCCGGGGGTCCGCTATCCGGTGGATTGGATCTTCACGCGCCGCGATCTGCCGGTCGAGGTGATTGCCGAATTCGAAACCTGGCGCAAGATTCGCGATTGGCAAGGAACCGAGGGTTGGGTTCACCAAAGCATGCTGCAGACGAGACGGATGGTGGTGATCATCGGGAGCCAACGGCGTCTCCGCGCAGAGCCTGACGAAAAGGCCGTGTCGCTTGCCTTGGTCGATCCCAATGTGACGGGCCGTCTTCTTGGATGTCCGCGCGCCAAGCCCTATTGCCGGGTGGATATCGACAATATCCAGGGGTGGCTGAAGCGCGACGAGTTTTGGGGGGTTTACCAGAGCGAGTTCATCGAGTGAGGGACGCCGCTTGGATCTGAGTGCGACAGTCTGGGGAGCCGGCGCCGCGGCGGTGCTGTTCGTTCTGTGTTGGCTCGGCGAACGCCGGCCTCGCCATTTTGGCGACGTGCGCCTGTTTCCCTACATTCCGGTCATGATGGCGTGTCTGGTCGTGCTTCTGGTTCTGTTGGCCCATCTGATCAGCTTGGTGACCGGTCAACCGGTGGGGCGTTAGGTGGAGCCGGAATCAGTCGTTCACCGCGCGAAGAACCGGGCGTTCCTCGTCGCCTTTTTCCAATTCGGCGACCGTGCGCAGATAGTCATCCCAGTTCTCGATGAACTCGGTGAGCGCCAGTTGGACGCAGTCTTCCACCGTGCGCCCCAACTGGGTCGAAATGCTCTCAAGGCGGTCCCTTTTTTCGGGTGTAAGAGCCAGCATCAGATCCAGATCGCTCATGGTCGATTACCTTCGGCGAAAAAAACAGCGTTACGGGCGTATTCTAGCCGTAAATTCCGTCTATGGCTATGTGCCAGAATGATTCCGTTTGTGGTATAAGCCCGTCCATGCCGCCACGAAAGCCAAGTAACGACGATTCAGATCTTTGGGTTTCGCCTGAAGATCGCATGCGGGTCTCATCGGAACAATCGAATCGCCGATCGAAATCGGCCGGGGATTCGGTTGCGTCTCTGTTTCGCCGTTCCGAACGGCAGCGACGGGAAAATCCGCAGGAACCGCCCTTCCGACAGAACGATGGGCCGAAATCGCCGTCTCCGCCGAGGCCGCCTCAGGGGCCGCGTCGACGGTCATCCGGGGGTGGCGGGCGCCGTCGCTTGTTTGGCTGGCTGGTCAACTTTTCTCTGACCATCGCCATCTGGATGGGGATCGGTTTGGGTGGCCTTGTCGCCTTTTATGCCTACGATCTCCCCGATCTGGAGAATCTCACCGCCACCGCGCGCCGTCCCAGCATCACATTGTTGTCCGCCGATGGCGAAACCATTGCCGCCTATGGTGACGTCTATGGCGAGCCGGTGGCGTTGCGCGATCTGCCGCCCAGCTTGCCGCAAGCGGTGATGGCGACCGAAGACCGTCATTTCTACAGCCATTTCGGGCTGGATTTGATCGGATTGGCACGGGCCATGGTGGTCAACCTCCGGGCCGGTCATGTGGTGCAGGGCGGCTCGACCATCACGCAACAATTGGCGAAGAATTTGTTCCTGACGCCGGAGCGCAGTCTGAAACGGAAAGTTCAGGAACTGCTGATGGCATTGTGGCTGGAGCACAAATTCAGCAAGGACCAGATTCTGACGCTTTACCTCAATCGCGTCTATCTGGGGAATGGCACCTGGGGGGTCGACGCCGCGGCGCGGCGCTATTTCGACGTTCCGGCGAGCAAGCTCAATCTCTATCAGTCGGCCTTGCTGGCCGGTTTGTTGAAGGCGCCGTCGCGCTACAACCCGCAAAACGATCGCGTTCAATCGGTCAAGAGAACGACCCAGGTTCTGGCCAACATGGTGGCCTTCGGCGCCGTCACGCAAGAGGACGCCGACGAAGCCTTGAAAAGCGGTCAGGCGACGGTCCGGCAGATTTCTCATTCCGGGCGGTATTTTGCCGATTGGATTCACGATCTGGTCGACCAATATGCCCGTGACGATCGCGATATCGTCGTTCATACCACCCTCGACATGGGCTTGCAGCGGAAGGTCGAGGCCGAACTGGAGGCGGTTCTCTCCGGCCCGGGCGTCAAAGTCGGGGTCAGCCAAGGCGCCATGGTGGTGATGACGCCGGATGGGGCAATCCGGGCCCTGACCGGTGGCCGCGACTATGCGGCCAGCCAATTCAATCGCGCGGTTCAGGGCATGCGCCAACCGGGTTCGTCCTTCAAGGCGATGCTCTATCTGGCCGCCGTCGAAGCCGGCTGGGACGAAAACGACAGTATCGAGGACACGCCGATCACCTCCGGCAAATATCAGCCGGAGAACATCGTCGAATCTCACCGATATGAAGGCACCATCACGCTGCGCCATGCGCTGGCCAAATCGAGCAATGTCGCGGCCGTCCGCCTGATCGAGCGAATCGGTCCGAAGCGTGTCGTGGCGGTGGCCAAAAGGCTCGGCATCACCTCGGAACTGCATGCCGATGCGTCGTTGGCGCTCGGCACCGGCGAGGTCAATCTCGTCGAACTGACCTCGGCCTACGCGACCTTCGCCAATGCCGGCAATGGCGTCTTTCCGTTCGGTTTCACCGACATCAGCGACAACCGGGGAAAGGTCATCTACCACCGGGAAGGCGCCGGGACCGGGCAGATCATCTCGCCGCACGCCTTGCATGAAATGGACGACATGCTGAGCGCCGTGGTCTCCGAAGGCACCGGCAAGAAGGCGGCGATCGATCGTCCGATCGCCGGCAAGACGGGGACCTCCCAGGACTATCGCGACGCTTGGTTTATCGGTTTTTCCGCCGATTACGTCGGGGGGGTCTGGCTTGGCAACGACGACGGCACGCCGATGCATAAGATCACCGGCGGCACCCTGCCGACCCAGCTTTGGCATAATGTGATGCTGGCCGCCCACAAAGGGTTGCCGCCGCGTCCGCTGCCGGGCCAGGGCGAAGACACGCCGTCGGCGGACAACGGGCGTCCGGGGCAACCGGCGGGCGGCCTGGACGGCATCTGGAACGGTTTGGTCAAGATGCTCGGGGGGTAACCGGGCGTTTGGCCAAAAGGACGAAGGACATCGTCCCCAGAACCATCATCGCGGCGATCATGGCCGTCATCGGTAGCGTGGTTCCGTCGTGCAGACGGCCCACCATCCAACTGGCGCAGGCGGCCAGGGCCATCTGAATGAAGCCGAGGAGAGCCGAGGCGCTTCCGGCGATCCGCCCGTGCGGCGCGATCGCCGCGGCGATCCCGCTGGGGATCACCAAACCGGCAGCCAGAAAAACACCGATCATCGGGCCGATCACGGCGGCCACCGTCGCGACATGCGCCAGGCTTAAGCCCACCAGAGCCGTTCCGGCCAACAGGGCGACAATCGCTCCGGCCCCGATGATCCTGCTCAGGCTGACACGATGGCTCAGGCGGGCCGTGATCAGATTCCCGACCAACATGCCGCAGACGACCAGAGCGAAACAGAAGCCGAAATGTTCGGGTTTGACGCCCAGGACATCGATCAGAACGAAAGAGCCGACGGAAATGAAACAGAACATGCCGGAGAAGACGAAACTGATCATCAGTGTGTAGCCCAGGAACGTACGGTGACTGAACAGCCGTGCGTAGTTGTGGAGCATGCGGTTCAGTTTCAGGGCATTCCGGTCGAGATGCAGGTTGGTCTCCGGCAATTTGAACCAGATACCGACAAACAAGGCGGCGCCGAAAATCACCATGACGACGAAATTGGCCCGCCAGTCAAAGAGCGTGTGCAGCCAGCCGCCGAAAATGGGGGCGAGCGCCGGGGCGATGGTGAAGATCGCGGCCATCAGGGCCAAAGTCTGTGCCGCTTTATCCTTAGGGTAAGCATCCCGCACGATGGCGCGGCTGAGCACCGGGCCGGCGCAGGCGCCAAAAGATTGTATCAGGCGGGCGACAATCAATGTTTCGATGGATCGTGCGGCCAAGCTGGCAAGGCTGGCCAGGAAATAGACGGCGATCGCCGCCAGTATGACCTTACGCCGGCCATAGCGATCCGACAGAGGGCCGAGCACCAATTGAGCGATGGCGAAGCCGCCGATGAAGACGCTCATGGTCATTTGCACATGCGAGACGTCGGTGGCGAAGACGCGGGTCATGTCGGGAAGCGACGGAAGGAAGATATCGATCGAGACGGGGCCGATGGTCGCCAAGGCGATCAGGAGGGCCAGCGCGGGGCGGGGAGACGAGGTCATGGGAAAACCATGTCACGATCTGCCATATCGATGCAACTGGGCGCCGTGGCGTTTCAGCCAGGCGCGCGGCGTCTGCGTGTCGGGAACCAGCTCCGCGACCAATCGCCAGAACGCGGCGGAATGGTTCATTTCGCGCAAATGGGCCACTTCGTGGGCCACCACATAGGTCAAGACGTCGGCGGGGGCCATCAACAACCGCCAGGAAAAGGCCAAGTCGCCGCTACTGTTGCAACTTCCCCAACGCGATCGCGTGTCCTTGAGCCTGATCGCGCCCAGTGGTTTGTCAATCGTTGCGGCCATCGTTAAGGCGCGTGTCGTGATTTCGTCGCGGGCCCGGCGTTTCAGCCAGTCGGTCAGTCGGCGGGAGAAATGCTCTGGCCGCCCCGAAACCTGGATTTCACCATCGGCGATCCACACGCCGCGCCGGCCTTCCGGCGTGTGGCGCAGCCGGTGGGAAAACCCCAGCAAGGGCAAGTCCATGCCATCCTCGAAGGGAATATTGGTGGGGCGTGCCGCCAGCCGTTCGGCCAGCCAAGCGGCTTTGCTTTTGGCGAAGGCCAGCCCATGGCCGGCGGCCAGATGGGGCGGCAGGGTCAAGATGATCGAACCATCTTGATCGATACGCAGAGACACTCTGCCTGCGCGGGCATTCCTGCGGATTTTCACCGGCACCGCGCGGCCGTCGAGGAGGAGTTCGGTCACGCTGGCCAGACGACGATGTGATGGTCGAGAATATCGGCCTTTTTCTCGGGAATCGCGCGGCCGCGGACCGATTGTCCGGCTTCATGGACGCTTTCCGGGTCGCCGGAGACCAACGGATGCCACCAGGCCAAAGGCTGGCCGTTGGCCAGCAGCCGGTAGGCGCAGGTCGACGGCAGCCACCCCAGTTCCAGCACCTTGTCGGCTCTGAGGGCCACACAATCCGGCACATGACGTTGTCGGTTCGGGTAATTCGAGCAGCGGCAACTTTTGAGGTCGAGCAGGCGACAGGCCACATTCGTGTAATGGACTTCGCCGGTATCTTCGTACTGCAGTTTATGCAAACAGCATTTCCCGCAACCGTCGCAGAGGGACTCCCATTCCGGCTTGGTCATGTCGCGGAGCGACTTGACGCGCCAGAAGGGTTCCGTCTTATCGTCGGAGGGCTGCACTGACATTGGATTTTATCTCCTCACGAGGCCGTGCGGTCGATCAGATGCAGGAAGGATCCGATCACCGATCCGGCGATCTGACCGGTCTGGCCGAGAGGACGGCCCTGGGCATCGGCCGCGGTAAACAAGGGGCATTCCGCCGCTTGTTCGGTGATGGTGGCATAGTGGAATTCGTGACCGCGAAAGGCCGCTCCAGATGCGCCAAAGGGGGTTTCCACGACCTGTCGGCATTGCCGATAGCCAAGGTGCAGTCGGCGTTTGGCGAAGCTGGTGACCACCGGCAGCAGTCCCGCCATGGCGTGATGCCGCCCATCCTGGTCCTGTAACGCTTGACCCAGCGTCATATAGCCGCCGCATTCGCCGTAGATCCATCGGCCGGCGGCGGCCAACCGGCGCAATCCGGGCAGGAAGCACCGGGAGGCGGCGAGAGGCCCCGCGTGGAGTTCGGGGTAGCCGCCGGGCAGATAAACGGCATCGGCTCCAGGATCGGGGGCTTCGTCGGCCAGTGGCGAGAAAAAGGTGAGTTCGGCTCCGGCCAGACGCCAGCCGTCGAGAACGGCGGGATAGGCAAAGGCGAAGGCGGCATCGCGGGCCACGCTGATGCGTTGACCCAGCGGCGGAAGCGGGGGCGTGGCGGTATTGCCGGCCAGTGCCGACGGCATGGCCAGAGCGATCAATCCGTCGATATCGAGATTGTCCTCGATCACTTGTGCCGCCGCGTCCAACCTGACGTCCAAAGCATCGATTTCCCCGGCCTGGACCAATCCGAGATGCCGTTCCGGCAGAGCCAGAATCGGATCCCGGGGCAGCCATCCGAGCAGCGGCACATCCGGGAGCGCGGTCAGGCAGGCGCGTTCGACCATCGCGCGATGGGCGGGGCTCGCCACTTGATTGAACACCACGCCGTTGATGCGGATATCCGTGCGGTGGTTGCGAAAGCCCTGGATCAATGCCGCCGCCGACGCGGCTTGGCGGCGCAAATCGACCAGCAGGATCACCGGCCAGCCGGTTCGTGCCGCCAAATCGGCGGTTGATCCGTTTGGTCCGCCGTCGACGACGTCGGCGCCGTCGAACAATCCCATGACGCCTTCGCAGAGGATCAGATCGCCGTTCCGCCCCAGCGTTTCGACCTGCTGGGCGAGAGACCGGGGCCGCATCGCCCAACTGTCGAGATTGAAGCAGGGATGGCCGCTGGCCGCGGCGTGAAAGGCGGGATCTATATAGTCCGGTCCGACCTTGGCGGAGGTCAGGCGCAGGCCTCGGCGTTTCAATGCGCGCAGCAAGGCCAAGGTGAAAACAGTTTTTCCGCTGCCGGACGCCGCGGCGCCGATGATCAGTCCAGGTGTGTTCATTTCGCCAGGGCCTTGGTCAGGCCGCCGGCGATCTCTTGAGGTGCGGTCTCCCCGGTGAAATGGGACAGATATTTGCCGTCCTTGCCCATGACATAGAGAATCGAACTATGGTCGACCGAGTAATTGGCGTCCTTGCTTTCGACCTTGCGGGCGTAGACCCGGAATTCCTTGAGCACCGGGGCGATCTGATCGGGGCTGCCGGTGAGGCCGACGAACGCCGGCGAGAAGGCGTCAACATATTGGGCGATCTGATCGACGGTGTCGCGTTCGGGATCGACGGTGACGAAGATCGGCACCACTTGCGCCTGGTCCTTCGCGCTCAAGAGATCATAGGCTTGCGCCACATTGCCCAGCGTCGTCGGACAGACATCCGGGCAAAAGGTGTAGCCGAAATAGATCAGCATCAGCTTGCCGCGGAAATTGGCGTCGGTGACCGTGCGTCCGCTTTGGTCGATCAGCGAGAAGGGGCCGCCGATCGTGACGCCGTCCGGCGTTCTTTCGAGAAACCGTGGCACGACCGCAATGATGAGGATGACCAGCAGCGCGGCGAGGCTGGCCAGAATGGCGGCTGGCCGTCGGGAT
>DATNIV010000413.1:0-3282 GCA_035604255.1 Telmatospirillum sp.
CGCTTGCTCGATGCCACCAACGGCAACTACCAAGTCCTGTTCGCCGTCGCCTCGTCGCTCTATTTGGTCGGATTGCTGATCATGCATTTGATCCTGCCAAAAACCGGATCCGGCAAAACGCCCGCAGGCATCGAGGTCTGATCACGCAAGGCTTCGAAGGTAACTCATAAAGTCGATGCCTGGCGCCTGGGACGGAATGACCTCCGTTCCAGGCGTTCTTTTTGCCAAGACGCCCTTTTTCTGGACCTTCCCCTGCTCTCTGGAGCAAAGTGTGGTTTGACGTTATTCGGAGAAGACTTAAATGATTTTCGGTCACATTCAGCAAGCTGAGACGGATTTCAGCTGGCTTCCGGCGCCTTTTCAGACAGTGCTGTCCCATCTAAAAGCCACGGACTTTGAATCGAAATCCGTTGGCGCTTACGAATTGCAGGGCAGGGACATTTACGTCCAAGTCATGGATGTGACGACCAAAGCGCACGCGGATACGCGTCCCGAAGTCCATCAAAAATATATCGACGTGCAATTCATTTGGCGTGGCCGGGAAAAGATTGGCGTAGTCATCGACAATGGCAGCAATGACGTCGCCGAGGATTCGTTGGCCGACCGCGATGTCTTGTTCTATCGTGATGTTGAAAATGAATCGGCCTTGGAGTTGCACCCCGGAAACTTCGCCGTATTTTTTCCGTCCGATGTGCATCGGCCGCTCTGCCAGGTCGATGGTCCGGAAGCGGTTCGCAAGGTGGTGGTCAAGATCGCCGTAGCGCTGTTGGCTTAAAGCCCGAGCGGCGTTTGAGCCTGCCGAAGCCGGAGGCGCAGGCATCATGTTAGGCTCTGGTGCGATTGTTTCGTCCAGAGCCTAAGAGAAACGAACATCAATTTGGAGTGGGTGTCGTCGATGGACACGGACTTGGCAGCACCGCGCCGGACCTTTCAGGAACAGATCTTCAACGAATTGGGTCAAGACATCTGTTCCGGGCGTTTTAGCCCCGGCGAGGTGCTGCCCTCCGAAATGGCCTTGTGCGACCGCTTCCGCGTCAGCCGCATCGTTGTGCGGGAGGCTGTCAAATCCCTGGCCGCGAAAGGGATCCTCGATGTGCGGCGCAAGACGGGAACCGTGGTACAACCGCGCGAACGCTGGCATCTGTTCGACCCCGACGTCATCGGCTGGTATGCCAATAGCGCCACTCTCGACGAACGCTTCGTTGCCGATCTGATGGAACTGCGCCAGGTCATCGAACCGGCCGCCGCCCGTTTGGCGGCGGTACGGGCCGACGAGACGGATCGCCAGGCTATTCGCGCCGCCTTCGAAAATATGGCGAAGGCGGCATCCGGCCAGGGTGCCTATGTTCCAGCCGATTTGGCCTTTCACGCCGCCATCCTGACGGCGTGCCACAATCAGTTCCTCTGGCAGATGCATAGCGCTCTGTCGGTCATGCTGCGGACCAGCTTCACGATTTCATCCCGCGTGCCCAAAGGACCTTACAAGTCCTTGCCATTGCACGAAGATTTATGCGTCGGCATCGAGGCGGGCAATCCAGACGCGGCCGAACGCGCCGTTCTGGCCTTGATTCAGCGCGCCGAGAGCGATCTGGCCAATGCCATCGCCACCTTGCCGAAGGGCGGGCAATCCGGGAACATCATGGGAAAAACGTAACCCCGCCGGGGGAGGACCCGGCGGGGTTACGCGCGTTCAGTTCCCGGGGATAGGCGCAATAGGAACTGATCGCGGCGAAGACCGAATGGTTACAATCCCATCGCTCTTGGCAGACTAAGCGTAATTGCCGGGACGAAAGCGATGACCAGCAGGCAGACGAACAGGATGGCGAGAAACCGCATCAGGGGGCGCACGGTATCCTCGACCTTCACATTGCCGATGGCGCAGGATCCGTAGAGCCCTACGCCCAGCGGCGGCGAGAACAGGCCGATCCCCATCGAAACGATGATCACGATGCCGTAATGCAAGGGGTCGATCCCCAATTTCTCGGCCACCGGCACCAGAAGTGGGCCAAAAATGATCAGGGCCGGTGCCCCTTCGAGGATCGACCCCATGACGATCAGCAAGGCGATGGTGATGACGATGAACATCCAACTGCCGTATTGGGCGCTGACCTGAATCATCAAGTTCGCCAGATCGTGGGGAATCTGCTCGATAGTGAGAACAAAGGCGACGCTTTGCGCCGTGGCGACGATGAAGAGCATCATTCCCGACCGGCAGGCGCCGGTGATACAGACTTCGAGGGCCTTGCGCGGGGTCAATTCGCGGAAGGCCACGCCACCGACGAGCAACGCGTAGACCACGGCGAAAGAGGAAATTTCCGTCGCCGTGGCGAAACCCGAGCGGTAGCCGCCGAAAATGATGACGATCATGCCAATGGCCAGGGCGGCGCTGCCCCACAATTTCGCCAGGCTGTCAGTTGGCCGACGATCATCCTCGATCTTCGCTTTGGCCGGAAAGGCAACGACGAAAACAATCAGAGCCAGGGCCATCATGCCGGCCGGCACCAAACCGGCCATGAACAAGCCCCCGATCGACAGATTGGCGACGAACCCCAAGATGATGAGATTGACGCAGGGAGGAATGGCCTCGGCCATCACCGCCGAAGCGGCGAGCAAAGCCACCGCTTCGCCTGGATTGCGGCCTTGACGGCGGACTGCCGGCACCATGATCGACCCTACGGCGGCGACGTCGGCCATCTTCGACCCGGAAATGCCCGAAAAGATGACCATACTGACGACCATCACCACGTCGAAGCCACCGCGTACCCGGCCGAGCAGGCGTTGCAGGAGCTCGATCAGGCGGGCCGACATCCCGTTGGCTTCCATCGCATAACCGGTCAGGATGAAGAAGGGCACCGCCAACAGCACAAAATTATCGATGCCGCTGGCCGTTTGCTGGGCGAAAATTTCCGTTGGCAAACTTCCATCGACCTCAAGGAAAACAAGAGTCGAAAACGCCAGAACATAGGCGATCGGCACGCCGGCGAACAGGCAAACCACGAAGGCGATCCCCATGACGGCCAGAGGACTGACCCCAAACGAATTCGACACCGTAAAAGCCGCCAGAGCCAAGGCGAGCAGCCAGCACAAGGCTTTGACCAGATCGATCCCCCGGCTGCGGGTCAGAACGCCGATCGCAAAGACCGTCATCACGAATCCGGCGGCAACCATCGGATAATAAAAGAGATTCTGCGGCAATCCGGTCGCCGTCGTCTGCGTGCCCGACATGGCGCTGAGAGCCAGGGCATCCCAGCACATAGCCCCGGACACCAAAGCGGTGATTTG
>DATNIV010000414.1:0-6715 GCA_035604255.1 Telmatospirillum sp.
CAGAAAAACCGGGCCCACAGAAAAAGCAGCAGTCGCAGGCCCTGGCCGGGCCTGCACCGCATCACTTCGGAGGAGGCTTCCGATGGTCGCTGAAAAATCTACCTTGACAACAAAACCCCCATACGAGCCCGGCAATGACGGTAAGGAGGTATCACGCCCTGACCAAGTCGATCAGATACCGGCCATAGTCATTCTTGGCAAGTGCCTGGCCAATGCGCAAAACGTCGGCGGCGGTGATCCATCCGTTCTGGTAAGCGATTTCCTCCAGGCAGGCGATTTGCAGATTCTGCCGATCGCTGACCGCACGAACGAATTCGCCGGCTTGCAGGAGAGACGCGTGCGTGCCGGTGTCGAACCAGCAATAGCCGCGTCCCAGCAGTTCGACGCTTAAGCGTCCGGCGGCCAAATAGGCGGCATTGACGGAGGTGATTTCAAGTTCGCCCCGATCCGAAGGTCTGACGTCGCGGGCGATGTCGAGGACGGTGTTATCGTAAAAATAAAGCCCGGTGACCGCCCATTTCGATTTGGGGTTCTTCGGCTTTTCCTCGATCTTGGTCGGGCGCCCCTCGGCATCCAATTCGACCACGCCATAGCGCTCAGGATCGCGCACGCTGTAGGCGAAGACCCGCGCGCCATCGTCGATCAAGGCCGCTTTCCGAACCGCCGTGGCAAATCCGTGGCCGTAAAAAATATTATCGCCGAGGACCAGCGCAACGCTATCGGTGCCGACGAAGTCGCGTCCGATAATGAAGGCCTGCGCCAGGCCGTCGGGGGAGGGCTGGACGGCATAGTGAAGGGACACGCCCCATTGCGATCCGTCACCGAGAACCCGTTGGAACGCCTCTTGGTCGGCCGGCGTGGTGATGATCAGAATGTCCCGGATTCCCGCCAGCATCAGCGCGCTGAGCGGATAATAGATCATCGGTTTGTCATAGACGGGCAGCAGTTGCTTGCTGACCGCGATGGTCACCGGATAGAGGCGGGTTCCGGAGCCGCCAGCGAGAATGATTCCCTTCATTTCTTTTCCCCCAGTCCGACGCGCTCAGCGCGATAGCCCCGATCCAGAATAGCCTTCCACCAGTCTTGGTTGTCGAGATACCAGCGGACCGTTTTCCGCAGGCCCGACTCGAAATCTTCCGTCGGGCGCCACCCAAGGTCCCGCTGGATCTTAGTGGGGTCGATGGCGTAGCGGTGGTCATGGCCGGGGCGATCGGAGACGAAGGTGATCAACCGCCGCCGGGGACCTTCCGGCATCGGGCTGAATTCATCCAACAGATCGCAGATGGTCTCGACGACCTGCAGATTGGTCCGCTCGTTATGACCGCCGACATTGTAACTTTGACCGGGGACGCCGCGGTCGACAACCAGGCGCAGGGCACGGGCATGGTCTTCCACATAGAGCCAGTCGCGGATATTGTCGCCTTTGCCGTAAACCGGTAACGGTTGACCGGCCAATCCGCGAATGATCACCAGCGGGATGAGTTTTTCCGGGAAATGGTAGGGGCCGTAGTTGTTCGAACAATTGGTTAAAACGACCGGCAGTCCATAGGTCTCAAACCAGGCCCGGACCAAATGATCCGAGCTGGCCTTGGAGGCGGAATAGGGCGAATTGGGCGCGTAAGCGGTGGTCTCGGTGAAATAGCCATCCGCACCGAGCGAGCCATAGACTTCATCGGTCGAAATATGATGGAAGCGGAAGGACTCTTTTTTCGCTTGATCGGTCAGCCCTCGCCAATAGGCCAATGCCGCATCCAACAAGGTGTAAGTGCCGACCACATTGGTCTGGATGAATTGGCCGGGACCATCGATCGAGCGATCCACATGGGATTCGGCGGCCAAATGCATGACGGCGTCGGGGTGATGGGTGGCGAACAGCGCGCGGACAGCCTCGCCATCGCAGATGTCGACTTGTTCGAAAGCATAGCGGGGATGGCCGGATGCCTGGGGAATGGAGTCCAGATTGGCCGCATAAGTGAGTTTGTCGACATTGATGACGCGGCTGTCGGTTTCATCGAGAAGCTGCCGTACCACCGCCGAGCCGATGAACCCGGCGCCGCCTGTTACAAGAATGGTTCGCATCAATCACATCCGCTCACGGTTGATTAAAAATAGGCCGGCAGATCCTTCAACCGCGGATGCACTTTGTCCTTGTCGGACAAAACGGCGGCATCGCCGGAAACGGGCCAATCGATGGAAAGGTCCGGATCGTTCCATAAGAGCCCCCGGTCATGCTCCGCCGAATAGAAATTCGTGACTTTGTAAATGACCTCGGTATCCGGTTCAATGGTGCAAAAGCCATGGGCGAAGCCGATAGGAATGTACAACTGGTTCCATTCCTCGGCGCTCAAGACGACCGCCACGCTCTGGCCATAGGTCGGCGAGTTCCGACGGATATCGACCGCCACGTCGAGGATTGCGCCCCGGACGACGCGCACCAGCTTATCCTGGGCGAAGGGCGGGATCTGAAAGTGCAAGCCGCGGATGGTGCCTTTGGGTCCGGACAAGGAATGGTTGTCTTGCACGAAGGGCTTGGAAATGCCGGCCTCGGCGAAGGTTTTGACATTGAAGGTCTCGGAGAAGAAGCCACGGTGATCGCCGAAGCGGCGCGGCTTCACGATACGAACATCCGGGATTTTTGTCGCTAACACATCCATCTGCTTATTGCCCTAACGCTTGAAATTCAGCCGATCACAGCACGTCGCACCTTGACCTAAGGACGCTTTCTCGAGTGGCTTCGTGGTCCCACCGTATTGACAAGTCACAAAACCCCGTGCGAGCGTGCCCAGACGAGGTCAAGGGGAATTTATCATGTCGACTGGGGCTGTACGCGTTCTCATCACCGGTGTCAACGGTCAGGTTGGTGGCGCATTTGCACCCGCCGCCGCCGCTGATGGTTTTATCGTCTTGCGGGCGTCGCGCGACGATCTCGATTTGGCGAAGTCGGCGACGATTAAGCCGTTTCTCGACCGGAATCAGCCGGACATCGTGGTGAACTGCGCGGCCTATACGGCGGTCGATCAGGCGGAAAAGGAACCCGACCTGGCCTTTGCCATCAATGCCGAGGCTCCCGGCGTGCTGGCCGAGTGGTGCGCCGAGCATGATCGCTCCTTGCTTCATATCTCCACCGACTATGTCTTCCCGGGTGACGCGTCGCGGCCTTATCGCGAGGAGGATCCAACCGGACCATCCTCCGTCTACGGCGCCAGCAAGCTGGAGGGGGAGCGCAAGGTACGGGAGGCCTGTCCTCGGCATGTTATTTTCAGGACGGCCTGGGTCTATGCCGCCGAAGGAAAGAATTTCGTCCGGACGATGCTGCGGTTGGGCGCGGAACGAGACTTGTTGAGTGTGGTGGCTGACCAGCGTGGCTGTCCGACCTCGGCCGACAGCATCGCCCAGGCCCTGTGCTCGGGTCTTCGGACATTGGGACGCGACGATGTCGCGGCGATTGCCGGCACTTATCATTACGTCGATCGTGGCGAGACGACGTGGCATGGGTTTGCCGAGCGCATCTTTGCCGGGGCGGAAGCGCGGTGGGGCCGCAGGCCGACGGTCCAGCCGATCACCACCGACCAATATCCGACTCCCGCCAAGCGGCCAAGCTATTCGGTTCTGGACACGGCCAAGTTTCAGTCCGTTTTCGGACGGGTTCCTCCCGCGTGGCAGGACAGTCTCGACGCCGTTCTCGCTCAAATATTCTCATGACTTTAGAGGCTCTCGCAAAACTCCATGTTACCCTCGTCGGGGCAGGCGTCGGCGTGGATTGCCGGGTCAAGCCCGACAATGACGGAAAAACAAACACTGACGTCATGCCCGGACTTGATCCGGGCATCCACGCCTTGATCCGGAGTCGCTTCAGACGGCGTTTTGCAGGGGCCTCGTCATTCCTATGATTTCGGAGCGCTTCGTCAGATTGAGGCACCTTGTCTCGCGGTGTTGCGCGTTGTGCCGTCAAGACGGGGTCGCCGCCGCCGTCAAAAGGGTGATGCAGTATCTGGCGGATCCCTTGGCGGCCAAGCCGCTGGGCTATCGACTGTGGACCGTCCTGTACGGCCGTCTGCGCAGGTCGGATCGGAAAGCCATCGCAAGGCATATCGAGCGGATGGAGAGCCATCCCCTCATTTCGGTGCTGATGACGGTTGACCATGCCCGTCCGCATGATCTCCGGCGCGCTATCGAGTCGGTAAGGAAACAACTCTACCCCTATTGGGAATTGTGTATCGCGGCGGACGCCGCAGTTCCGCCTAGGGTTGCGGAGGTCTTGGACGGGTATGCGCGCAAGGATCGCCGGATCAAGCTGGTAAGCCCTCCCCGTCATCCCCGCGAAGGCGGGAATCCAGCCGGTGGCCCTTGGATTGCCGGGTCAAGCCCGGCAATGACGGCAAAACAAACACTTCCGTCATGCCCGGACTTGATCCGGGCATCCACGCCTTTATCTGGAACCACCTCAGACGGCGTTTCGCAAGAGCCTCTCATTTCCGAGCGTTTCCCAAGGGACGAGGGGGGCGCGAACAACGCCGCGCTGTCGCTGGCCGGCGGCGAGTTTGTCGCGTTGATGGGTCCTGACGATCACTTACCGGACCACGCGCTTTACGCAGTCGCGGCTGAGATCAATAAACACCCGCGTGCCGATATTCTCTATTCCGACGAGGATGGGATTGTCGACAGCGTGGGTTCTGTGCGGCCCTCTCTGAAGCCGGATTGGAGTCCCGATCTGTTCACCGGCCACAACTATATCGGCCGCATCTGCGTCCTGCGCCACAGTCGGGTCGCGGCTGTTGGCGGATTTCGCCCCCAATGTGAGGGCTGTCAGGATTACGATTTGTTGCTCCGGATCACAGCGGCCATCGCGCCGGATCAGATTCGCCACATCCCCCATGTTCTCTACCATCGCCGCCAGGAGGCCACCCGGCTCTCAGACAAGGCCTTTGCCCTGGCGCGGCAGGCGGTCGCTGACCATTTGCGACAGTCCGGTTCGCCGGCCGAGGTTGTTTGCGCTTCCGGCGGGACCGGAACTCTTCGCGTGCGCCACTCTCTGCCGGATCCGCTTCCCCGGGTTTCCATCATCATTCCAACGCGCGACAGACTCGATTTGTTGCGCCAATGCGTTGACGGGTTGTTGTTCGGTACGGATTACCCCGACCTTGAGATCATCATTGTCGACAATGGCAGCGAAGAGCCCGAGACCCTGTCCTATTTTGCCGATCTTGCCAAAAGGGGTGTCCGCCTGTTGCGCGATGACGGACCCTTTAATTACTCGGCCCTCAACAACAAGGCGGTTGCCGCGGCGTCGGGTTCCGTCATCGTTCTGCTCAACAATGACACCAAGGTCATCCATGCGGACTGGCTGCGGGAAATGGTGAGTCAGGCCTGTCGTCCGGATGTCGGCGCCGTGGGCGCCAAATTGTATTTTCCCGATGGCCGTCTTCAGCATGCCGGCGTGGTGATCGGCCTGGGCGGCGTGGCGGGGCATCTCCATATCGGGTTATCCCGGACGGATGCCGGTCACGATGACGAGGTGGCCCTTGTGCGCAACGTTTCCTGCGTGACGGCCGCCTGCATGGCGTTGCGCAAAAGCGTTTTCGAAGAGGTGGGCGGTCTTGACGCGGTGCGCCTGCCGGTGGCCTTCAACGACGTCGATCTCTGTCTGAAAATTCGAGAAAGGGGCTATCTGATCGTCTGGACCCCGTTTGCCGAGCTCTATCATTTCGAATCGGCCAGCCGGGGTTCAGATTTTTCCCCCGACAAGATCGCGCGGTTTCGGCGGGACCAAGCGGTGATAAAGGCTCTTTGGGGCGCCACGCTGGCGGAGGATCCTTATTATAATCCGAACCGGACGCACTACGGATTTCGGGGCGGATTGGCGTTTCCGCCGCGAGTCGAGAGGCCGTGGCGGAAACGCCGGTTTCAGGACAGCTTATCGTAGTCGCTTAGGATTTCATCGACATCGCCATAGTTCAACATACGCCCTTCGTGCAGAAGGATTGCCTTGTTACAAAATCGGCGCAGGACATCCGGGCTATGAGATGCAAGCGCAATGATGTTTGTGTTCTCGATGAGACTTTCCAGGCGCTTCTTGGCTTTTTCCAAGAAATGCGCGTCTCCGGCGGTGATCATTTCATCCATGATGAGGATGTCTGGACTGATGCTGGTTGATACAGCAAAGGCCAAGCGGACCACCATGCCGCTGGAGTAGGTGCGTAACGGTCGCTCCAGATGGGCTCCGAGTTCCGTCCATTCAGCGATGGCCGGCGTCATCGCTCGGGCCTGCTTCACGGTCATTCCCAGAAAGATTCCCCGGAGCAAAATGTTATCATAACCGGTACCTTCTGGGTCCATTCCCAATGAGATGTCGGTCATCGAGGCGATGGATCCCTCGATCGTTACAGTTCCACGCCCAGGTTCGCAGATGCCTGACAGAACCCGCAGCAGGGTGGACTTCCCCGCGCCGTTGCGCCCGACGAGGGCGAGACGATCTCCATCGCGTAAGTCCATGGAGATGTTCTTCAATGACTGCACGATGAGCAAATGACTGTCGTTCTCGACAATTTGGCGGAGAGACGAGTTTCCCATCGCCATCAGACGATTCTTCAGTGAGCGAGTTCGTGCGTTGTAAATCGGGTATTCGACGTCGATGTCGTCAAGCGTTATCCGTGCCACGGCTGCCTCCTTTTACAACCAATAGATAATGCGGGAGCGGAAGCGGGCGTAAAACAGC
>DATNIV010000415.1:0-5920 GCA_035604255.1 Telmatospirillum sp.
GCGGAGGACTTTTCCCGCCACACCGCCTTGATGCGTTTGCCGCTGACCGTTCCTTTGGCCGACGCCCGGCTGTTCAATACCCCTCCCCCCACGCAAGGTCTGGCCTCACTGGCCATTCTGGCGCTGTTCGAACGTCTGGGCGTCGCCGAGGCCGAGGGCTTCGCCCATCTGCACGGCATGGTCGAAGCGACCAAACAAGCCTTCCTGCTGCGCGATCGGGTGGTCACCGATCCGGCCTTCAGCGGCGCAGACCCGCAGTCTTATCTGGCCGTCGACGCCCTCGATCGCATGGCCGGCGCCATCGATCCCCGCCACGCTCTGCCCTGGCCGGCTCCCCCCGGCGGCGGCGACACCGTCTGGCTGGGCGTGATCGATGCCGCGGGCCGCGCCGTCAGCATGATCCAAAGCGTCTATTTCGAATTCGGCTCAGGCGTCGTTCTGCCGCAAACCGGCATCACCTGGCAAAACCGTGGCGCCAGTTTTTCCTTGTCGCCGCACGCCCTCAACCCCTTGCAGCCGGGCCGCCGGCCGTTTCATACCCTGAATCCGGCCATGGCCCGCTTTACCGACGGGCGCGCGTTGGTCTATGGCAGCATGGGCGGCGAAGGACAACCGCAGACCCAAGCGGCGATCTTCTCGCGCTATGCCTTTTTCAAGCAGCCGCTGCAACAAGCGATCACCGCCCCCCGCTGGCTGCTCGGCCGCACCTGGGGCAAAGACAGCGTCAGCCTGAAACTGGAATCCCGCGTCGATCCCGCCGTCGTTGACGCATTGCGTCACGCCGGCCATGCCGTCGAAATCGTTCCCGCCTTCAGCAATCTGATGGGGCACGCCGGCATGGTTTTACGCCGCGCCGACGGCTTTCTCGAAGGCGCCACCGATCCCCGCAGCGACGGGGCCGTGGCGGCGTTTTAAGGCGTGAGGACATTTGATCATGGGCAAGATACGCCTTTAAGCCCGCCCCCTTGAGGCCAGGCTTTCAGCCTAACTGTGAAGGCATCTCCTCGTAAGAAGTCGCCATATCTCATTGACATACAATAGCAACTTAGCTTCTAGCCGCCATGCGCCGTCGGCCAAGGGACGCCAGAATTGCTACAATCGCCGGCTGGCGCCCTTCCAGAGGGCGAGGCAACACTGGCGACCTCCTAACCCTTAGGGTAGGGGTGTTCGCGTCGCAAGCGCCGTCTGGACAAAATTCATCGTGGCGCGGCAATTGTTGTCGCGCCGGAAGGCCATGCCCAGATGCGCGATCAAGTCGGTTTCGCGCAGCTCGACAAAACGAACGCTCTCCGGTCGCTGATGCCGCATACACTGCGGAACGACAGCGATCCCCATCCCGGCGGCCACGAGATTGATGGTTGCCGATAGTTGCGGCGTCTGCTGTGCGATCTTCGGGGCGTAGCCGCACCTGCGACACTCGGCCATGACTGCTTCAGACAATCCGACCCCATTGCGGCGCGGGTAGACGACAAATTCCTCGTCCTCAAGGTCTCCGATCGTCAAGGTTTCCGCACTGGCAAGCCGGTGTCCGAGAGGGACGGCGACCATCATCGCTTCGGTCGCAAGCTCCTCGTATGTGAACAGGCTCGTCGTACGCAGCGGCGGCCGCACGACAACGACATCTAGCCGCCCTTGCTCAAGCGCATCCATCAACCTTTCGGTGTGACTTTCCTCGAGCAGACATTCGACATTCGGCCACGTCGACCGATATGTCTTGAACACCTTCGTGAGAACCGGGCTGAACGAAGCGGATTCCGTAAAGCCCACGCGCAATCGCCCGACATAGCCGGCGTTTACCTGACGCGCCAAAGCGGTCGCACGTTCGACATGTTCGAGAATGGCCTTGGCCTCGGCATGGAAGATGCGGCCAGCTTCGGTCACCGCGATACCCCGTCCAGCACGATCGAAGAGCTTTACCCCGAGTTCAGCCTCCAGTGCCTTGATCTGATGGGTCAGCGCAGGTTGCGCGATCGCCAGGCGCTGGGCGGCTCGGTGGATATGCACCTCATCCGCGGCGGCGCAAAAATAGCGTAAATGGCGAAGCTCCATTTGATATATATATGTTATCAATTATAGAAAATCAATATATTGGACCGGCGTTTTCCGCGAGCGTATTTTCCGAGGCAACCTCAGTTGCACTGAGCAGACGGTGGCTGGAGAAACGTTCATGAACGATCCGCATGCAGTAGTTCTCAGACAACTCTTGGCGGCGAAGCGCGGAATCCTTCTGCCAGGTGCTCCGAACGCACTTTCGGCGCGCATCGTCGCCGATCTTGGATTCAAGGCGATCTACCTGACCGGTGCCGGCCTGACCAACATGGCACTCGGCCTGCCCGATCTGGGATTCATGGATCTGAGCCAGTTGGTCGAGCACACGATGGCTATTCGCAATGTGATCGACCTACCGATCATTGTTGATGCCGATACAGGTTTCGGAAATGCGTTGAACGTCGCGCACACGATCAAGATGCTTGAGCGCGCGGGTGCCAGCGCCATTCAGCTCGAAGATCAAAAGACGCCGAAACGCTGCGGCCATTTCAACGGGAAGGACCTCATCCCATCAGGAGAGATGGTCAACAAGATCAAAGCCGCAGTCGACGCGCGACGCGACGGCGTCGTTATCGTCGCTCGTACGGATGCGAGGGCGGTCGAAGGATTTGAGGCCGCGATCGAGCGTGCGAGCCTCTATATCGAGGCGGGCGCGGATGTCACCTTCGTGGAAGCGCCAGAGAACGTCGACGAGGTGCGGCTAATTCCCAAGCGATTAGGCGTTCCGCAATTACTCAATATTGTTGTCGGCGGGAAGACCCCAACCGTCGATCAGGCGACGGCAGCCGACATGGGGTATGGGCTGTTGCTCTACGCGAATGTGGCGTTGCAGGGAGCGATCCTTGGCATGCAGACGGCCCTACGGGCACTACTCGAACGCGGCGCCTTGGATGAGGCGAGCGGATTTGTCGCGAGTTTTGCAGAACGTCAGCGCCTGGTCGACAAACCGGCATTTGATGCCATGGAACAACGCTACGCCACGGGAGGGTTGCAATCGTGAGAGCCATTCAGATCGACCGTTACGGCGGTCCGGAGGTCATCGTCCGCCGCGAGCTGCCGCTACCTTCGCCCGGTCCCGGCGAAGTCCTCATTCGGCTCGCCTTTTCAGGCATCAATTTCATGGACATCCATACACGGCAGGGCAAATACGCTGGGTCGCGCACCTATCCACAAACGCTGCCGACAACTCTCGGCATTGAGGGGGCCGGAACGATCGAGGCAATTGGAAGTGGTGTCGATGAGTTCGAGGTGGGCGACAGGGTCGCCTATTGCCTGTCCTGGGGCAGCTACGCCGACTACGCGATCGTTGCCGCCTGGAGGGTCGTGCTTGTGCCCGATAAGCTGCCACTTGAGCTGGCAGCTGCGTCGATGTTTCATGGCCTGACGGCCCATTATCTTGCCTACGATCTTGGCAAGTTCGGCCCGGGTGTCACCTGCCTCGTGCATTCGGCATCGGGTGGTATCGGCCAATTGCTGGTGCAACTCGGTGCCCGTCTGGGTGCGACCATCTACGCAACGACGAGTACCGAGGCGAAAGCGCAAGTTGCCCGGCAGCGCGGTGCCACCGCAGCATTCCTCTACGATGGCGGTCGGTTCGCCGATACCGTGCGAGACTTGACTGCCGGCCGAGGGGTCGATGTCGTTTTTGACGCGGTCGGCAAACCTACCTTGCGCGACAGCATGCGCGCGACCCGAACCAAGGGCCTCGTCGTCAATTTCGGCAGCGTGGGTGGGAACGTCAAAGACCTTGACCCGATTGAGCTTGGAGAGGCTGGATCGCTCTTCCTTACACGGCCACGTCTCGCCGACCATCTTCCCGACGCGGAGACGATTCGACGTCGGGCCACAGATATCTTCGTGGCTATGCTCGAAGGCTCGGTATCGATTGAAATCGCTGGCTGGTACACATTCGACGATGTGGAACGCGCGCACCGTGATCTTGAGAATAGGCATACGGTAGGCAAGCCGCTGATGAAAATCATTTAGATGCTGGGGCATCGGTGCCAACACCACTAACCGCTCGAAACTCGGTACGTTTTCTCCATCTGGCTGTACCATCGGAGTTGAAACGGATGACTGCACTTAGCCCATCAGGGACTCCCAACGATCCTGTCTGAACATGCGGCCCCAAGCTCGGCTCTGACGCGAAGAACCGTTCCCTCAGTGGCGAAGACGATCCAAGATCTGCTGCCTGTGGTCCACACCTCCGAAAAAGACGGCAAGAACCCTGACCTCGGACAAAGGCTCATCGATCTCAAAGTAGAAAATGAATCTTTTGCAGGTCACGGTACGAATGTCGGATCGGATCTCCGGGTGCTCGGTGCCGCGGTGCGGGTGATCTTCAAAAGTCCGCATGTAGGCCAAAGCTTCGTCTATGCGGCTGGCCGCCCGCTCCACCGCACTCTCCAAGTCGTCCCCGAGATCCTGGTAGACCTGGACAAGGTAACCCTCGATGAGGTCGAGGTCGTGCGTGACGTTGGCCGCGCGGCGGACCCTATAACGCCGCACGTGCTGTCCTCTTCCCCCCCAGCATCCTGCGGGTTTCCGCCTCGCCTTTGTCGAGATCGACGAAATCTCCGGCGCGGCGCTGGTCAATCAATGACCTCAGCGCCTCGATTTCCGCACTGTGCGTCTCGTTGTCGCGCCTCAGTAGTTCAAGCCCGCGCTGGAGAACCGCACTAAGGCTCGGATATTGGCCAGACTCGACGAGACCACGCGCATAGTTTTCCTGAGCGTCGGTCAGCGAAATTGAGGTCTTTGCGGTCATGGGCGCCTCCTACCGGCAGCATACTACCCAGTAGTACCGTCTTCAAGGGCATTTGGCCTGTCGTGGCTGACCCGCGACGATGGAGCGGAACGGCGATTTGCCGAAAGGGACATCGGATCGTCTTCGAGGCAACAGCCGAATCCCCTATTTCTCATACCCAAGCCCCTGGCATCGCGAAACGATCCCACCAAAAATTATTCGGCTCTACCGCGCAATCTCGCCGGAGTGTTGCGGTTGCTGCGCCGCATCGGAATGATCGGCGGCGCGGACCTTGTCCCGGATCGCCTGGCTTCGCTTGGCGAGGGGCTCAGCCTCTGCGGCCCGGTTCAGGCCTTGGTAAATTTTGGCAAGAATGTCGAGGTTCATCGCCACGACGATATTGTCGGGACCGTACATCTTTTCGAGGTCGGACTGAAGGTCCGTCGCCACGGTCAGCGCTTCGGCGAGATGTCCCTGGTTGGTCAGCGTGAACAGCTTCTGCTCCAGCAGCTTCGCATGCTCCAGGTCTTTGACGTACGGCGTGGCGACCGGGGCGGTCGTGGCGGGAAAGGACGGAGTCTGGCGGGGCGCCACACGGCCCTTGAGAAGGGCCTCGGCTTCCGGATAGCGCCATTGGCTTCGGTAAAGATCCGCCAAATTGTTGAGGACAATCATGACATTCGGATCGTTCGGACCGAGCGCTTTTTCAAGGATGGACAGGCTGCGCTTATAAAGCGGTTCGGCCTCGGGCCAGCGGTGTTGCCTGGCGTAAAGATCGGCGAAATTGGCAAGAACGAACCCGAGGTCGGGATGACCGGACTCGCGCTCTTTTTCCAGGATGGCCAAGCAGCGTTTGTAGAGCGGTTCGGCCAAATCATATTGCTTCTGCTGAACGTAGATCTGCGCCAAATTGCCGAGGGCGACGGCAACATTGGGATGGTTGGGGCCAAGCGCTTTCTCGAAGATGGCCAGGACCTGTTTCGCCAGGGGAAGTGCCTCGGCGGAACGCCCCTGTTTGTTCAGGTCAGTCGCCTGCCGGTTCATCTGAACGGCCCGTTCCAGATCTTGTGAAACAACCGAAGGGCTGGGCGCTGTCGGCTTGGGGGCCTCCGCCGGCTTGGGGCT
>DATNIV010000416.1:0-27364 GCA_035604255.1 Telmatospirillum sp.
CGCCGGTCCTTCGAGGGGACGATACCAGAAGACCTGTCTTCTCGAAGCGGCCGGCGGCGGCATCGACCGCCTCGGCGCTGCCGAGCGAGAGGGCGATATGTGCGAGCGTCATCGGTCACCCTTTCGTCGCGCGTTGTGCGAAAATCGGAACGAAGGCCATCAGGGCGGCCAGCAGCCAGAAGGCCGCTGGGAGGCTGAGGGCATGCGAAACAAAGCCCAGCAGGGCGGGGCCGGTCAGGATGCCGGCATAGCCGATGGCGGTGAGCGAAGCGACGGCAAGGCCCGCGGGCATGACGGTCTGGCGACCGACGAGGCTGAACAGCACGGGGACGATGTTGGCGGCGCCGAACCCGATCAGAAGGAAGCCGATCATCGCGATCGCCGGCAAAGGCGCGGTCAGGAGCAGGACGAATCCAGCCACGGCCAGCAAACCGCCGCCGAGCAGCACGTGATGGTTGCCGGCGCGCGCGACGATGCGGTCGCCGGTCAGCCGACCGATCGTCATCGCGATCGAGAACAGCATGTAGCCGAGGCCGCCCCACGCGGGGCCGGCCAGACGGGCATCGACGATCAGCAACGCGGACCAATCGAGGATCGCGCCTTCCACGAGAAAGCTGACGGCCGTGAGCCCCGCCAGCAGCAGCACGATGCCATGCGGTGCGACAAAGGGCGCAGGGTGGGTCCCGCGCGCCTTCAGCAAGCGCGGCCAAGCCAGTCCGAGGGTCGCCAGGGTCATCGCGCTGGCGCACAGGGCGCCCGTGAAAGAGGCCACGCCGGCCGAGAGGAGAAAGGTCATGGCACCAGCGCCGGTGATCCCGCCGACGCTGAACATCGCATGAAAACCCGACATCAAAGGCCGCCCGGCCGCCCGCTCGACCTCGACGGCGTGAATGTTCATCGCCACGTCGATCGTGCCAAGCGAGGCGCCGAACCCGAACAGCGCCGTGGCGAGGACGAAGGCGCTGCTCGTGGTGGCGAGGACCGGCAGCAGCAGGACGAGGCCGAGGCCGCCGGCGAGGATCATCGGTTTGGCTCCTGATCGCGCGCAGAACCATCCCGTCAGTGGCATCGCGCAGATCGAGCCGATGCCGAGGAAGAGGAGAAGCAGGCCAAGCTGGCCGTCGCCGACGCCGAGACGCGCCTTGGCGAAGGGGACCAGCGGCGCCCAGCAGGCCATGCCGAATCCGGCGGCAAGGAACGACAGGCGCGTGGCGAGTCGTGTCTCGATGCTGTTTGCCGAAGGACTCATGGGATCTCTTTTCGAAGGTGATGGGGTGGTCAGTCGCGCGGCGCCTCGGCGATGCGGACGTCGGCGCCCTGGCCGCGCAGGACCGAAAGAACAGCCTCCGGGGCGTCATGTTCGAAGACGAGATGCGCGATGTCGCTCATGGGTCCGATGGGGAAGGGAGCCGAGGTCTCGATCTTTGCGGTGGTCAGCATCAGGGCCGTCGCCGCGCTGACGTCAAGGAGAGCGCGTTTGAAGTCGACATCCGCCATGTCGAAGCCGGCGATCCCGGTCTCGACCGACATCGCACAGGCGCCGAGGAAACAAAGATCGATGCGGAAGCGCCGCATCTCGGCGATCGAGCGCGCATCGACGCAGCCGCCGACATGCGTGTTGACGCAGCCGCCGATGACGACCAGCGCGATGCCGGGGCGGCCCATCAGGGTTGCCGCGACGGGCACCGAATTGGTGACAACCGTGAGGGCAAGGTCCGCCGGCAACTGTGCCGCGAGGTGAAGATTGGTGCTGCCGGTGTCGAGGAACAGCGTTTGCCGCTCGCGAAGCAATCCCAGCGCGGCCTGGGCCAAGGTCCGCTTCCGATCGACGTCCTCTGCCGATCGAACGTCGATCGGCGACGCCGCCGGAGAGATCGGCAGTGCGCCACCATAGACGCGCTTGCAGACACCCTCGGAGGCCAGCGCACGAAGGTCGCGGCGGATGGCATCCTCGGAGATGCCGAATTCCAGAGCGAGCGCCGTGGCGCCGACCGCTTCGCCGCGCACAAGGCGTTCTGCGATCTGTCGACGGCGGCCGAGGGGGAGTTGCGCTAAATCGTGCATAAACAAGTATAATCATGCACGATCACGTTTGTCTAGCAAACAGGGATCAGCCGTTGCGGAAGGCGTAACTGTAGCCGTTGATGGCCGGGACGCCGCCGAGATGGGCGTAGAGCACTTTCGAGCCTTTCGGGAAGAAACCCTTCTGGATCAGGGCGATCAGCCCTTGCATGGATTTTCCTTCATAGACGGGATCGGTGATCATGCCTTCGAGACGGGCGCACAGGCGGATGGCGTCCTTGGTTTCCTCCGAGGGAACGCCATAGGCCGGATAGGCATAGTCTTCGACCAGCACCACGTCCTCTTGGCTGATCTCGCGGCCCAGTTCGACCAGTCCGGCGGTGCGTTGGGCGATTTCGAGGACCTGGGCGCGGGTCTGCGCCGGAGTTCCCGAGGCGTCGATGCCGATGACGCGGCGTTCGCGGCCGTCCTTGGCGAAGCCGACCAGCATGCCGGCGTGGGTCGAACCGGTGACCGTGCAGACGACGATATAGTCGAAGGCGAAGCCTTGCGCCGCTTCCTGGTCGCGGACTTCCTCGGCGAATCCGACATAGCCGAGGCCGCCATATTTGTGGACCGAGGCGCCGGCCGGAATCGGATAGGGCTTGCCGCCGCCGGCTTTCACATCCTCGATGGCCTTTTCCCAGCTTTCGCGGATGCCGATGTCGAAGCCTTCGTCGACCAGACGCACGTCGGCGCCCAGCACGCGGCTCAACAGAATATTGCCGACGCGGTCGTAGACGGCGTCTTCGTGCGGCACCCAGCTTTCCTGGACCAGACGGCATTTCATGCCGATCTTGGCGGCGACCGCCGCCACCATGCGGGTGTGGTTCGACTGCACGCCGCCGATGGATACCAGGGTGTCGGCGCCGGAAGCGATGGCGTCGGGAACGATATATTCCAGCTTGCGCAACTTGTTGCCACCGAAGGCGAGACCCGAATTGCAGTCTTCACGCTTCGCATAGATCTCGATGTCGCCGCCGAGATGGGCGCCGAGGCGCGACAGCTTTTCGATGGGCGTCGGCCCGAAGGTCAGGGGATAACGTTCGAATTTCTTGAGCATGACAGGTCCTTTCAGGCAATCCGGTGACGGGAAGGATTGACTCAAGGGCTACCATATTAAATATGAAAGGTGCTTTCATATTTAAGGAAGGAAAGAATATGATATTCCGAAATATCTATAAAATACTCGTATAAAGATAAAAAATTATCAGAAATATGGAAGATTCTCTCATGGACGATGAGATCGACAAAATCGACCAGAAGATGCTCCATCTGCTGCAGCAGAATGGCCGTCTGACCAACGCCGAATTGGCCGAAATGGTTGCCATCAGTGCCGCCACCTGTCACCGGCGGACGCAACGGCTGTTCGAGAAGGGCTATCTGACCTGCGTCCGGGCGATCGTCTCGCCGCACAAGGTCGAACGCGGCACCCTGGTCATGGTCGGCGTCGTTCTCGACCGCTCGACGCCGGAAAGTTTCGCCCAGTTCGAACAGGCGGTGGCCAGACTGCCCTTCGTCATCGACTGCCATCTGGTGGCCGGCGATTTCGATTACTTTCTGAAGATCCGGGTCGGTGACATGGCCGCGTTCAATGTGATCCACGGCAAGGACCTGATCGCCTTGCCCGGCGTGCGCCAGACCCGCACCTTCTTCGTCATGAAGGAAGTGGTCGACAACGCGCCGTTGGATTTTTAAGCGTGGAGCGTGTCGTCAGTTACGGCCTTTTCTCCGCTTTTTTTGTCATCCTCGCGGAGGCGGGGAACCACGCCGCAACAAGGGCTCTCTTTGATCGTATGCGGTCTTGCATGACCTCAGAAAAAGCAATTCACCACGAAGACGCGAAGAACACGAAGAGTGATCAATATGAAAGAAGCGTGACGTCACTCACTGTCAGGGCAACCCATCTGCATGGCGCCAACGTATTGTTTTTCCTTCGTGACCTTCGTGTCTTCGTGGTGAAATTAGCAAATTTAGGATGAACCATCATGGATCCCCGCCTTCGCGGGGATGACGACAATAAGAGCCCGTACTCCACAGACAACTAACGACAGGTTGTCAGTGAAACAATCCGCGGCCGGCGGTGATGGCATATTCGAACACCGGGCTGGGAAGCAGGCCCAGCGCCAGAACCATCACGCTCAAGACACCGGCCCCGACCAGGCTGAAGGCGCTGGTGTCGGGAACCGCCGCGTCGGCGGAGACGGTTTCCTCGGTGTAGGCGTGGCGGACCAGGGACAGATAATAATAGATGGCGAAGGCGCTGTTGATCGCCAGCGTCACCACCAGCCAGTTGTAACCGTGGTTCCAGGCGGCGGTGATCAGGAACAGCTTGCCGATGAAGCCCACCGTCGGCGGCAGGCCGACCAGGGCGAAGGCGCCGACGCCGAGGGCAAAGGCCAGCAGGGGGGCACGTTTGTAAAGGCCGTTCAGATCGTTCAAATGAAGATTGCGACCGTCGGAGGCGACGCGGCTGACCACCCAGAAGGCCAGCAGATTCATCGCCACATAGGCCAGAGCGTAGAATGTCGCCGCCGCCAAGCCTTCGGCGGTGCCCGAGACCAGACCGACCATGACGTAACCGGCGTGCGCCACCGAGGAAAAGCCGAGGATGCGCTTCACATCCGTCTGGGCCAGGGCGCAGAGATTGCCCAGCGTCATCGAGATGGCGCCCAGCCAGGCCAGGATGGTGGTGATTTCGAGACCCGGCGTCAGGAAGGTGGCCAGACGCACCAGGATGACCACGGCGCCCAGCTTGGGCAGGGTGGCGACGAAGGTCGCGGTTTCGTTGCTGGTGCCTTGATAGACGTCCGGACACCAGAAATGGAAGGGAAACAGGGCCAGCTTGAAGAACATGCCGGCGAGGAACAGCGACAGCCCGACCACGGCCAGCGGCGCATCGGCCCAGGCCCAGGACTTGGTGGCGAGATCGACGATATAGGTCGAATGCTGGGTGGCCAGAACATAGGACAGGCCATAGAGGGCCACGGCGGTGGCGACGGCGCCGAAAACGATATATTTGATCCCCGCCTCGGCGGCGCCCTTTTCCTTGGCGCGCAGAGAAATGACCGTGTAGAGGCTGTAGGACGACAGTTCCAGGGCCAAATAGATGCTGAACAATTCGACGGTCGAGGACAGCAGCATCAGCGCCCAGGCGGAAATCGCCAGGAACAGGTAATAGTCGGCGCGGCGGTCCTCGGCCAGGGTTGGCTGGTGCGAGGCGTTGAGCGTGGTCACGAAGAAACAGACCGCGATGACCAGTTTGAAGAATTGGGACAGGCCGTCGATCCGATAGACGTCATGGAACATCATGCCGCTGGCCGAGAAAGAGGCGAGCGTGGCGACAATGCCCAGGGCGGCGACGGTCGGCACCCATTTTTCGACGCGCGGCCCGCGGGCGCCGTCGTTCAAACTCTGGAGGAACAGCGCCAGGATCAGCAGAAACTGGAAGAGTTCCGGGACAATCAAAGCCGGGTTGAAATTCACGACACTCTCTCCCTAGTTCCGTTTCGCATCCCAGGCGCCGGTCGCGGCGTCCTGGGTCGCGGTATGTATCGTCTGTTCCACGGCCACTTTGCGCGAATCATAGTCGGCCAGCAGTTTGTCCACCGACGGCGTGATCATTTGGAAAAACAGGCTGGGGGCCAGACCGATGTAGAAGACCATGACCGCCGGCACCAGCAGGAAGGCCCATTCGCGCGGGCAGAGATCGGGCCACTTGGTGGCCGAAGAGGGTGACCCCCACGCCATTTTCAGGCCGACCCGGAACATATAGGCGGCCGACAACAGGGCGCCGGGAACGATCAGCAGACCGACCAGCAGGCTGTGGTTGAAGGCGCCGATGAACACCAGGATTTCGCCGACGAAGCCGTTGGTGCCGGGGAAGCCGAAGGAGGCCAGCGAGAACAGGCCCCAGAAGAACATATAGGCCGGCATATATTTGCCGAGGCCCAGGTTCTTCGCGATGTCGCGGCTGTGGCTGCGCTCGTAGACGGTGCCGATCATCATGAAGAGACCGCCGGTGACGACGCCGTGATTGAGCATCTGGAACAGCGCGCCTTCGACGCCGCGCGGATTGAACAGGAAGATGCCCAGCGTGACGAAGCCCATATGGCCGACCGAGGAATAGGCCACCAGCTTCTTGATGTCCGACTGGCCGAGAGCCACCGCGCCGCCATAGATGATGGAGGCGATGGAGACGGCGATCATCAAGGGCGCGAAATATTCGCTGGCCGCCGGCGTCAGCGGCAGGCAGAAACGCAGGAAGCCGTAGGTTCCCATCTTCAACAAAATGGCCGCCAGGATGACCGAACCGGCTGCCGGCGCCTGCACATGGGCGGCCGGAAGCCAGGTGTGGAACGGGAACATCGGCACCTTGATGGCGAAGGCGAGCGCCATCGCCAGGAAGCACCAGCATTGGAAGCGGAAGCCGAAGCTCTGATGCATCAGCTCGGGGATGGAGAAGGTGCCACCGGCGATGCGGAAGGCGACGATGGCGACCAGAAGCAGCGTCGATCCGGCCAGCGTGTAGAGGAAGAATTTGATCGATGCATATTTGCGTTCATCGCCGCCCCATACCGCGATGAGCAGATACATCGGAATCAGCATGGCTTCCCAGAAGACGTAGAACAGCACCAGATCCATCGAGGTGAAGACGCCGATGCAGGCCGAAGTCATGAACAGCAGGCAGAAGTGGAATTCCTTGATGCGCTTGATGATCCCGGTCCAGGAGCACAGCACGCACAGCGGCAGGGTGAACACCGTCAGCCAGATCATCAGGATACTGATGCCGTCCACCGCCAGATGATATTCGAGGCCCCATTGCGGTACCCAGGACATCCGTTCGACGAATTGGAAGTCTCCGTTGAACTGGAAATTGGCGAGCGGCAGCGCCAGGACAATCTCGATCAGCGAGGCGATCAGAGCGAATTTCCGCACCGTGGCCTCGTTGCGGAGGGCGCACAGGCCCGCCGCGGCCAGAAGCGGGAAAACGATCAGACTGGTGAGAACCGGAAAAGCGAAATTCACCGTAATTACTCCGTAACGTTTCCCGGTCTAACCCAGGTACCAGACCAATCCGAACGCCAGCAGGGCGAGCAAAACAGCCAGGGCCAGATAATCCTGGATATTGCCGTTTTGCACTTTGGCGCCGAGGCGTCCGATGCCGAGAACGGCACAAGCGGACCCATCGACCACCCCATCGATCGCTTTCTTGTCGAACCAGGAGCTCCCGGTGGCGACGGCCATCAGGCCGTTCAATCCGCCGACCCGATAAGCTTCGGTCCACCGGTCGTCGATCCAGGCCAGCGGACGGCAAACCAGTCCCAGTACGGCGCGGCCGATCAGCCGGTAGAAATAGTCGAGATCCAGATTGACCCCGGCATGGGGCTTCACGATGCCCTTGAGCAGGAAGACGGCCAGTCCGGAGAAGCCGAGCAGCAGCAGAGCCTGCAGCACATGCCACGCCGTCCAGGGCACGAAGGGCTCTTCGACATGATAGGGCAGGAAGCGATAGAGCATGTCGGGATAGACGCCCTGGGCGATGCAGAGGACGGCGGCCAGGGTCATGCCGGCATACATGTTCCAGGGAATGGCCTTCAGCGTCGCGTCATAGCGGACATCGGCCGGCTTCTTGCGCCAGAAGAGGAAATAGGGCAAGCGGATGCCGACCGCGATGAAGGTGCCCACCGTGGCGATTTCCAAAGCCAGGGCCAGAAGTGTGTGATGCGCCTCGGCGGTGCCGGCGATGGTCATGGTTTTGGTGACGAAACCGTTGAACAGCGGCATGCCGGAGATCGATAGGGATCCGACGGTGAACAGAACCGCGACCCAGGGCAGACGTTCGGCCAGGCCACCCAGTTTTTCCAGGCGATCGGTGCCCACCGTGTAGATCACGCAGCCGATGCTCATGAACAGCAGGCTCTTGTAGAGAATATGGGCATAGGCGTGCGCTGCGGCGCCGTCCAGGGTGAGCGCCGTGCCGACGCCGACGCCGACGGCCATATAGCCGACTTGCGAAATGATGTCATAGGCCAGCACGCGCCGGGCGCTGTTGGCGATGATGGCGTGGCCCACGGCGTAGACCGCCATCACCGCGCCGGCGACGGCCAGCGCCTCCCAGCCGGCGAAGCCGCGGGCGAGGACATAGACGGCCGTCTTGGTGGTGAAGGCGCACATGAACACGGCGCCGACGATGGTCGCCCGCGGATAGGCGTCGGGCAGCCAGGCATGCAACGGAACCACGGCGGCGTTGACGCAGAAGCCGATGAGGATCAGCCAGTCGTAGACGGCGGCCTCGCTCGACGGAATATGGTCGAAGGCGAAGCTTCCCGTCGCCTTGTGGCGCAGCAGCAGGCCGCCCAGCAGGAACAAGCCGCCGATGGTGTGGTAGAGGAAATACCGGAAGCCGGCCAGGGTCGATTCCCGGGTCTGGTTCAGGAAGATCAGGAAGGTCGAGCCGATGCTCATCAGTTCCCAGAAGACGAACAGGCTCACATAATCGCCGGCGAAAACCGACCCGAAGCTGCCGGCGACATAGAGCGACGCGGCGATATGCTGGCCTTTGTCATCGAGATGCAGGGCATAGATCATGCCGATCAGCGACATCACCGCGAACACTTGCGCGAAGATCAGCGACAATTGGTCGACACGGCCCAGGATCACCTGTTCGCCCAGGTAGGGAACCACCGCATAGACGCCAGGCGCCATGGAGAAAACGCTCCACAGCGCGACGATCGGCGGGACCAGCGACAGCCACTTTCCCAACCGGCCGGGCAGGAAGGGCAGAATCACGGCCAGGATGAGGAACCCCAGGGAGGGATGCAGAAAACTAGAGGTCGCCATAGAAGTCTTCTTTGCGGGCGATGAGAGGACGGACGATCTTTTCCATGATCAGCACGAGAACCGCGCCGGCGATCAAACCGAAGAGGGCGAAAAATCCCGGAAAGCGATCCAAGCCGAAATGCGCCTCGTCGGGGAGGATCACCAGATTGAGCGCGAGGAGCAGGAGAAGGACGACGAAAAACAGATTTCGCCAGACCTTATGCTGGTCCCTGAGCCGTTCGAACAATGCGCCAAGACTGCTCATAGCCGTTTCCTAATAATTCCCGAAGACGCGGATGAAGTCCTGGAAGACTTGCGGGTAAAACCCGAGAAGCAAGGACACCAGCGCCGTGAAGCAAAGCGGCACGACCATGGTCAGGGGGGCCTCTTTGTAATGGTCGATGTCGATTACCGGCGCCTTGAAGAAGGCGCGGTAGAAGATCGGCACGAAATAGCCGGCGTTGAGCGCGGTCGAGGCCAGCAGCGCCACCAGAAGGACGGTCTGTCCCGCCTGCAGCGTGCCATTGACCAGATACCATTTGGAGACGAAGCCGGCCACCGGCGGCATGCCGATCATCGAGAGCGAGGCGAGACCGAAGGCGCCGAAGGTCCAGGGCATCTTGCGGCCCAGACCGTTCATCAGGCTGATCTTCTTTTGATGCGTCACCACATAGATGGCGCCGGCGCCGAAGAACAGCGTGATCTTGGCGAAGGCGTGGTTGGCGATATGCATCAAGCCGCCCTGCACGGCCATCGGGGTCAGAAGTGCGACGCCGATGATGACATAGGAGAGCTGGCTGACCGTCGAATAGGCCAGCCGCGCCTTGATGTCGTCCTTGGTGAGCGCGATCATCGAGGCGACGACGATGGTGAAGGCCGCCAGATAGGCCGTCGGCAGACCGAGGCCCAGATGATCCATCGTTTCCACCCCGAACCCCGACAGGATGATGCGGCTCATCGAGAAAACGCCCGCCTTGACCACGGCCACCGCATGCAGCAGGGCCGAGACCGGGGTGGGCGCGACCATCGCCGAGGGCAGCCAGTTGTGGAAGGGCATCAAGGCCGCTTTGGCCAGGCCGCAGACATAGAGCACATAGGTCAGGCGCACCAGATTCGGATGGGCCGCCACCACGGCCGCCGGGAACATGCCGTCGACTACCGAGCCCAGGTTCATTTCCAGCGTGCCGCACAGCACATAGGTCAGCACCATGGCCGGCAGCAGGAACAGCTTGGAGGTGCCCATCAGATAGACCAGATATTTCCGCGCCCCGGCGAAGCCTTCCGCGTCCTGATGATGGGCGACCAGGGGATAGGTGAACACGGTGATCACTTCATAGAAGAAGTAGAGCGTGAAGACATTGGCCGACATGGCGACGCCCACCGCGCCGAAGATGGCGATGGCGAAACAGAAATAGTAGCGGGTCTGGGCGTGTTCCTTGAGGCCGCGCATATAGCCGATGTTGTAGCTGGTGGCGAACCCCCACAGGAACGGCGCGATCAGCCCGAAGATGATGCCCAAGCCGTCGAGAGCGACGGTGATGGTGATGCCGGGCATGATGGTGAACAAGGTGTAGCGATAGATATGCCCTTCGAGGATGCCCGGCACGAAGGAGAGCATCGCGAGAAAGGTCGCGGCCGCGGCGATGAAGGACACGGCTTCGCGGCGATTTTCATTATGCCGGGCCAGCCAGATGGCGAACGGCGCCACCAGGGTCACGGCAAGCGGAAGAAGCAATCTGACGCTTTCGATGGTCGCGGTCATGGCGCTGTTCTTTACTCTTTCAAGGTGGAAAGGGCGCGGACTTCGGCAGTGCCGAAGCGGCGCGAGACCACGACGATGATGGCGAGAACCAAGGTGGCTTCGGCCGCCGCCAGGCCCATCACCAGAAGCGCGCCCAATTGTCCGAGCGTGGCGTTGGCCTCGGTGAGTTGCGCGGCGGCGACGATGGACAGTCCGGCGCCGTTCAGCATCAGTTCGACGGCGATCAGCATGCCGACCAGGGTGCGGCGTTGGATAATTCCGTAAAGCCCGATGCCCAAAAGCAGGAGGGCTACCAGTTGATAGAGGGTGAGCGCGCTCATTTCTTCGTCTTTCGCTCCCAGGTCAGAAGGACGGCTCCCGACATGGCGACCAGAAGCACCATGGAGATGAGCTCGAAGCTCAGCGAATATTGATCCAACAGACCAACGCCCAGGGCCGGCAGGGGAACCTCTTCCGGCAGGGCTTTGGAAACATTGGGGTGGTTGACAATGATGAGAGCCAGGCCGATGGCCGGCGCCAGTCCGGCCAAGAGCGCGTAAAGACGTCGTTTGACCGGGATGGTGGCGGCCTCTTCACCGGTTCTGGACAGCATGATGGCGAAAAAGACCAGGACGCAAATGGCGCCCACATAGATCAGGATCTGCATGAAGGCGAGGAACGGGGTGTTCAGCAGCAGATAAAGCCCGGCCACCCCGAAAAAGGTGACGATGAGACCGACCAGCGCGCGGACCAGATTGGCGCTGGTCACGGCGACGAGCCCGCCGCCCAGAATGATCAGGGCGTAAAGGGTGAACGCGATTTTCGCCAGAATTTCCATTTTAGATCTCTTTGGCCGCGGCGGCGGCCGGTGTCTCTGGCCTCAGGGCGTTGGGGAAAGGCGCCAGCAGGTCGTGGTTGAAATCGGCGCGGCTGGTCCGCACGGTGTAGAGGTCGTGCGAGAACTCGATGCATTTGGTCGGGCAGGACTCGATGCACAGCGCGCACAGGCTGCAGAGCGAGAAGTCGTTGATCCACAGGATCGGTTCCCTGGGGGCTGACGGCCGTTCGACTTCCTCGCCGCGGGCTTCGGCGTCCTGGAAGGCCTGTTCCTCCTCGGGCGTGATCACCGGCGCCGGCGCCTTGATGATGGTGATGCAAGACGACGGACAGGCCGAGACGCAGATCATGCAGGCCGTGCATTTGGGCTTGCCGGGGGCGCGCGGGTTTTCCACCAGTTTGATGGGGCCGCGAAAGCTCGCATTGACCTCGGGGTCGATGACCTGACGCGGATAATGGACCGTCACCTGGGTCCGGCGGAAATTCCGGCCGGTGATCTGCAGGCCGACGACGAGGCTCCACAGATCGGTGATGGGCCGCAGGATTTTGTTGATCGCGCTCATGACGTTTCGCCAGCCTTTCCTAGAAGATCTTCATGAAGAAGATCGTGCCCAGAAGATTGAGGGTCGCCAAAGGCAAGAGCCACTTCCAATTGATATTCAACAGCTGATCGAACCGAACGCGCGGATAAGTCCAGCGCACCCAGATGAACAGACCCAGAAGCGCGTAGACCTTGATCATGAACCACCAGACGCCGTCGATGCCGGGGCCTTTCCAGCCGCCCAGGAAGAGCGCGGTGCAAACGCCGGAAACGACGACCATATTGGCGTATTCGGCCATGAAGAACATGCCGAAGCCCATGCCTGAATATTCGGTGTGGAAGCCCGCCGTCAGTTCCGACTCGGCTTCCGGCAGATCGAAGGGCGCGCGATTGGTCTCGGCGAAGGCGCAGGCCAGGAAAATGAGGAAGGCCAGCGGCTGACAGACGATGTTCCACTGCCAGGGCCAGGAGCCTTGCGCTTCGACGATGGTCGACAGATTGAGGCTGCCATATTGAAAGGCGATGCAGAGCACCGTCAGCAGCAGCGGAATCTCATAGGCGACCGATTGCGAGACGGCGCGCGCGGCGCCCAACAGGCCGAACTTGTTGTTCGAGGCCCAGCCCGCCAGCAAGGTCGAGAGCACGCTGATGCCGGAGAAGGCCAGGATGAGCAGGAGACCGAGATTGACTTCCTGGACGGTGACCACCGGCCCGAAGGGCATCGGCACGAACAGCAGCAACACCGGGAACACGGCGAGCACGGGGGCCATCCAATAAAGGATCGGATCGGCGTGATCGGGGCGCAGGAGCTGCTTGCCGATGAGTTTTCCGGCGTCGGCCAACGGCTGGAGAATGCCGTGAGGGCCAACCTCAAAGGGGCCGGGTCGGCGCTGGATATGTCCGGCGCCCTTGCGTTCCGCATAGACCAGAACCAGGACATGAATGCCGACGAAGGCCATGATGGCCACCAAACCGATGACGATATGGATGAGTTCCGTGGGGATCGAATTGATGATCGAGTACATGCGGTCTACCTGTCGATCTCGGGAATGACCAGGTCCAGGCTGCCCAGGATGGCCAAGGCGTCAGCCAGAAGCAGCCCGCGCGCCGCTTCGGCGAAGGCGCTGAGATTGCAATA
Organism: Telmatospirillum sp.; assembly: GCA_035604255.1. GTDB lineage: Bacteria > Pseudomonadota > Alphaproteobacteria > Rhodospirillales > Magnetospirillaceae > Telmatospirillum. Next base: position 13,141 of record DATNIV010000416.1, read on the forward strand.
GCACGGGGAGCGCAACTTGATCTTGTAAGGGAACTTGCCGCCGTCGCTGACCAGATGGACGCCGACCTTGCCGCGCGCGCCTTCGGTGGCGAAATAGGATTCGCCCTTGGGCAGCGCCCAAGTGACCTTCGGCGCCTTGGGCATCATGATCTTGCCGGCGGGCAGCGACGCCAGGGCCTGCTCGATGATGTTGAGGCTCTGCTCCATTTCGTCCATGCGCACCAAATAGCGGGCCATGGAGTCGCCCGCCGGATACACCGGAACCTTCCAGTCGAAGCGGTCATAGACCGAATAAGGCTCGGCCCTGCGGACGTCGTAATCGATGCCGGACCCGCGCACCACCGGACCGGAGGCGCCGTAGCGGCGACAGAGGTCGGCGTCGAAAATGCCGACGCCTTCCAGGCGCTTGCGCAAAATGACATTGTCGGTGACCAGACCCCGATACATCGGCAGCCGGTCGCGCATGTGGGGAACGAAGGCCTTGCAGGTTTCGATGAACCTGTCGCTGAGATCGGTGCAGACGCCGCCGAAACGGAAGGAACTGTGGGTCAACCGCGATCCCGTCGCCATCTGCAGGATGTCGAGCATCTGCTCGCGATCGTCGAAGGCGTACATGATCGGCGTGATGGCGCCAAGATCCAGGGTGAAGGCGCCCCACCACAGAAGATGCGAGGTGATGCGGTTGAGCTCCGTCGTGATGACGCGGATATACTCGGCTCTTTCCGGCACCTCGAAGCCGGCCAGCCGTTCGACGGCGCCGACCAAAGCGCCATTCCATCCCAGGGCGTGACCATAGTCCACCCGGCCCATGTTGGGCAGATATTGGGTGATGGTCCGGCCCTCGGCCATCTTCTCATGCATGCGATGCAGATAGCCGATCACCGGCTCGGCCCGGATCACATACTCCCCATCCAGTTCGACGATGACTCGCAGAACGCCATGGGTCGCCGGATGCTGGGGGCCAAGGTTGAGGATCATCGTATCCTCGCGCATGCCCTTCTGAAAATTCCGAGAGTAGAAGTCGCCCTCGGTCAGCCCGAATTCTTCATAAGCCATGATGGTTGCCGTAGGTCCTTTAACCCGCTCAGGCTGGGGTCGCCGCGCCGCTCTCGGCTTTGGGTGTCAAGAGATCGAATCCCGGTACCGTTCGCACAATTTCGCCTGTGGGAAGAAGATCCGCCAGGCTCGCGCGTGCGCCGTCATCCTTCTGCAAGGGATGCCCCTTCATTTCGGGCATCAGCAACAGAGGCACGGGATTGGGGTTGCCCTTGAAGGTGATGCCGTAAAAGTCGGTGGTTTCCCGTTCGTGCCACTCCGCGCCTTGGAAAACGTCCGCGATGGACGGCAGTTCCGGCGCTTCTTGGTAGATCAGCACCCGGAGAGCGACCCGGCCCGGATGGCCCATATGGTCGAAGTGGTAAACCAGGAGATAGCCTTCCTTGGCATCGATGGCGGTTAGGTCCTCGATGAAATACTCTGCCTGGTAGAGGCGTTTGACCGCGCTCAGGAGTTCGTCGGGCGAGAGGAAAACGGACCAGAGCAGCCCGGTTTTGGCCGGATCGCATTTGGCCAGGGACTGAACCGCGAGGCCGTCGAACAAAGTCTCGGTCATTCCAGCGCCCCTTCGGCCTTCGGCCACCAGCGGCGGCCGGTCATCTTTTCCTGAATCTGGAACAGGCCCTCCAGGAGAGCCTCGGGACGCGGCGGACATCCGGGGACATAGACGTCCACGGGGATCAACTGGTCGACGCCCTCGACGATTCCATATTGGTTCTCGAACTTGAAGGGGCCGCCGGAAATGGCACAATTCCCTAAAGCCAGAACAAATCGCGGCGCGGGCATCTGTTCGTAAAGGCGAACCACCGCCGGCGCGATCTTCTTGGTGACCGTGCCGGCGACGATCAGGAGATCGGACTGGCGCGGCGACGGACGGAAGACTTCGGCGCCGAAGCGGGAGATGTCGAAGCGGGCCATACTGGCCGCCATCATCTCGATGGCGCAGCAGGCCAGACCGAAGGTCATCGGCCACAGCGACATGGCGCGGCAAATATCGAGAACGTCCTGAACGGCCTTTATGGCGATGACCGGCGGGGCGATATGGACGCCGGCGTCCATGGGCATGTCCGGCAGGACTATAACTGGATCTTGCGTGGCCACGAGAACACTCCTTTCGCCCAGAAATAGACGATGGCCAAGCCGAGGAAGGCCAGGAAGATCAGCACTTCGAAAAACGCGGTCCAACCCACGGTCAGCCGATATTGAACGGCGACAGGGAAGAGATAGAGAACGTCAACGTCGAAGGCGAGGAAGATCAGGGCGTAGATATAATAGCTGATGCCGAACTTGGATCGGGCATCGCCCTGGGGGGGAATGCCGCACTCATAGGTCATGCCGATGTCGCCGCCCCGCGCCCTGGGGGCCAACAGTGTCGCCAGGATCAACGGACCTCCGGCGAAGAGAGCGCCAAGCACCAGAAACAGGATGATGGCGAGATGCAGCCAACTAAAGACCATTAAGGAGTGTTCCTCTCAAGCCGGGGCGATCCAAAGACGGAGCCTAAATCAACACCCGCCGATCCGCACTCGTTTTCGTCACGGCTCACCATGACACGGAACGATCAACAAAAGCCCCTGATCATTGCGATCGGCGGATCAGGGTTCGAAAGGGAGGTGGCGGATGACCGGTAGAACTAATATTTGTGGGGCTATTACCATAAGTTATTTTCATATTCCAAGAGGATTCTAAAGCGCAGGAAGCCAATTTTTCGCGGTCTGCCTGGGCTTCGCCTTAATCCCTCCAACGTGCTGGGGCTTTCCCGTGCGGCCATGACCGACCGAACCCAGCCACGCTTATGGTGGCGGGTCCGGCCTTTCAGGCGGCTTTCAGGGCAGGCGGTTTCGCGGCTTGCGCCGGACTTTAAGCCAAACAGTTGAGCAGATCGCTCATCGCGGCCTTGGGAATAATGGCGCCGCGATGGCAGATGACCGTCGCCGCCAGGCGACCGCCGAGATCGGCCGCGTCCACCGGCGCGATGCCGGCCAGGCGTCCGCTCAAATAGCCGGCGTTGAAGCTGTCGCCGGCACCGGTGGTGTCGACGGGCGTCACCTGTTGGCGAACCGGAACATGGATGCGCAAGCCGTCTTGCGAGATGAAGCAGCCCTCGGCGCCATGTTTGACCAGCACCTCGTTGACTCCCAAGCCATGCATGCGATCGGCGATCGCTTCGCAGCTTTTGTCGCCGAACAGCAGGTCCTCATCGTCGGCCGAAGGCAAGGCCACATCGACGAAGGATAGAAACCGGGTGAAGACGCGCCGCGCGACGTCGGGCGACGGCCACAAGGCCGGGCGGTAGTTGCCGTCGAAAACGATGCGGGTGCCGCCCCGACGCAATTTTTCCAGGGCTTCCGCCAAGCGGTCGCGGGCCGGATAGGAGAGGATCGCCAGCGTGATGCCGGAAAAATGCACCATGTCGGCATCGGCCAGATGATCCAGGAGATCGACGGTCTGCGGCAGATCGAACAAGGAGCGGGCCGGGGCGGCCGAGCGATAATAATAAAAGCTGCGTTCCCCGGCGGCGTCGGTGCGGATCAGGTACAGTCCCGGCAATTGTCCCGGCAAGCGGGCGACCCAGTCGGTGCTGATCCCTTCCTGCTTCCAGAAGGCCACCATGGCGTCGCTGTAAGGATCGTCGCCCAGCGCCGTGACATAGTCGACCGCCAGGGCGGAGCCGTTGATCCGCGCCAGATAAACCGCGGTGTTCAAGGTGTCGCCGGCGTAAGCCATGCTCATCGTGCCATCGCCGCGATCAGCCATCTCGATCATGCATTCGCCGATCGAAACGATGCGGCGCGGTCGTTTTGTCTCGGTGGCAGAAGGATCTTCCGCCGTTTGTCCAAGGTTCGTTCCGCTGGTCATTCGTTGCCTTCCTCGGCCAATGCCTCAATTGCGATATGACGCATGATACTCCGCTTATCGGAGGGCGGAGCCGTGATGGTTGACAGATCCGCAATGCTGTGACACCAATTAGTCATACGACTTGACCATTTAACGTTTTCCGCCGGATGTCAAGATGTCGCTTAGCCGAACGCCAAGGATGGCGGCGTGTCCGCGTTCCTTTTTCCATTGTCGCCAACGATCAATTTTCGTGCGGAATCCCGCCCGTTTTCGGGACGGGCGGCGAGATGGTGCGGGCTTGTGTCGATGATGATGTGGGTCTAAGGGATAGTGACCCGAATGAAGACGCTGCCAGCTTGGCGATGGCGCATGCCGGCCTTTCCAGCGTCCGGAAACAGATGTCAGTGTACTGATGTATTGAGGAGTGAGAAAAATGGCAATTGACCGCATGGCGGTATTGACCGCGATGATGGACCAGGGTGTGATCCCGGTGTTCTACCATCCTGATGCCGAAGTCTGCAAAAAGGTCATCCAGGCCTGTGCCAACGGTGGCGCCAAATGCGTCGAGTTCACCAACCGCGGTGACTTTGCCTCGCATGTGTTCTTCGAGGTGACCCGTCACTTCGCCAAGGCCGACCCCAGCGTCGTCATGGGTGTGGGCTCGATCGTCGACGCGCCGACGGCCGGCATCTATATCGCCAATGGCGCCAAGTTCGTCGTTGGCCCGCTGTTGAACGCCGATGTCGCCAAGGTTTGCAATCGGCGCAAGATCGCCTACAGCCCGGGGTGCGGTTCGGCCTCCGAGATCAATTATGCCGAAGAACTCGGTTGCGAAATCGTCAAGGTGTTCCCCGGCAGTTCGGTCGGCGGCCCGGATTTCGTCAAGTCGGTGCTGGGGCCGTGTCCGTGGACGCGGATCATGCCGACCGGCGGTGTGGATTGCACCGAAGAGAGTTTGACCAAATGGTTCAAGGCCGGCGTCGTCTGTGTCGGCATGGGCAGCAATCTGGTCACCAAGCAATTGCTCGACGCCGAGGACTATGCCGGTATCGAGAAGAAGGTGCGCGAGACCATCGCGTTGATTCGGACCATTCGGGGGAAATGAATCATGGCTGACGAAATTTTGAAGATCCGTCCGGCCTCGGAGACCAAATGGGACTGCGCGTCCTTTGGCGAGGTGATGTTGCGTTTCGATCCCGGCTTCGGCCGCGTGCGCAACGCGCGCAACTTCCAGGTCTGGGAAGGCGGCGGCGAATACAATGTGGCGCGCGCCATGCGCAAATGCTGGGGCAAGCGCTCGACGGTGGTCACGGCGCTGCCGCAGAACGACCTGGGCTGGCTGGTTCAGGACTTCATCTGGCAAGGCGGCGTCGATACCTCGCATCTGATCTGGCGGGATTTCGACGGTCTGGGGCGCAACACCCGCGTCGGTCTCAATTTCACCGAAAAGGGTTTCGGTGTGCGGGCCGCTCTCGGTTGCTCGGATCGCGGCAATTCGGCCGCTTCGCAGATTCGTCCCGGCGAAGTGAACTGGGAAAAGCTGTTCGGCGAGGAAGGTGTGCGTTGGTTCCACACCGGCGGTATCTTCGCGGCGCTGGCGACCAACACCTCCGAGGCGGTGATCGAAGCCGTCGAAGTGGCGCACAAATATGGCACCGTGGTGTCCTACGACCTGAACTACCGTGCTTCTCTGTGGAAGAGCCAGGGCGGCAAGGAAGGGGCGCAGAAAATCAACCGGACCATCGCGCCGCATGTCGACGTGATGATCGGCAACGAGGAAGACTTCACCGCCTGCCTGGGCTTCGAAGTGGAAGGCTTGGACGAGCATATTTCCAAGATCGATCCGGCCAACTTCAAGAAGATGATCGCCCAGGCGGTCAAGGAGTTCCCCAACTTCAAGGTGGCGGCGACCACGCTTCGCAATGCGAAGACGGCCTCCTTCAACGATTGGGGCGCGGTGATCTATGCCGGCGGCCAATTCTACGAAGCGCCGTTGCGCGAAAATCTCGAAATCTATGACCGGGTCGGCGGCGGCGACGGCTTCGCCTCCGGTTTGGCCTATGGCTTCATGGAGGGCAAGGGTCCGCAGGCGGCGGTCGAATATGGCGCGGCGCACGGCGCTCTCGCCATGACCACGCCCGGCGACACCTCGATGGTCAATGCCAAGGAAGTCGAAGCGATCATGAAGGGCAAAGGCGCCCGCGTGATCCGCTAAAAGCGGAAGGACGTCCGCAGATAAACGCAGATGACGCAGATTTTACGGTTTTCCAGTTTGGCGGAGAGCCGTGATCTGCGTTCATCTGCGTCATCGGCGGATGATATTGGTCTGACCACTTGACCAAACCGGCCCTCCGGCCCATGTTAGCGTTTCAGCGCAGTACTGCGGATTCTTGATCAGTTAGAGGCGAATTACGATGGCGTCACTTTTCATCCGGCTTCATTCCCGCGACGGCGTCGTCGTCGCGATCGAGGAATTGCCCGCGGGAACAGTCCTTCCTGAGATCAATGTCGTTTGCAAGGATACCATTCCGCTTGGCCATAAGGTCGCCACCAAAGCGATCGCCGCCGGCGAGCCGGTGCGTAAATTCGACCAGATCATCGGCTTCGCCACCAAAGCGATCGCTCCGGGCGAGCATGTGCATGTGCATAACATGGGCATGGGCGAGACCTTCGATCGCGCCTTCGATTTGGGCGCGGATGCCACATCGGGGCAACTGCTGCCGGAAGCCGAACGCGCGACGTTCCAGGGAATCGTGCGCGCCGACGGTCGGGTGGCGACCCGCAATTACATCGGCGTGCTGACCACGGTCAACTGTTCGGCCACGGCGGCCCGGTTGGTCGCGGATCAGTTCCGCGGCTCGGCTTTGGACGCCTTCCCCAATATCGACGGCGTGGTCGCGCTGGCTCACAGCCTGGGCTGCGGCGGCGTGCAGGAAGGGGACGGCATGGACATTCTGCGCCGGACCATCGGCGGTTATGCCAAGCATCCGAATTTCGGCGCCGTCGTCATCATCGGTCTGGGATGTGAGAACAATCAACTCAGCCGGCTCCTCGAAGTGGAAGAACTCGCCGCCAGTGATGTCCTGGTGCCGTTGATCATTCAAGACGTCGGCGGAACCTCGGCGACTGTCAAGGAAGCGGTGGCGCGCATCAAAGAGATTTTGCCCAAGGTCAACAATGTCCATCGGCAAACGGTTCCCGCCAGCCATATCACCGTCGGTCTGCAATGTGGGGCCTCGGACGGCTATTCCGGCATTACCGCCAATCCGGCCCTGGGGGCCGCGGTCGATCTGCTGGTGAAGCATGGCGGCACGGCGGTGTTGAGCGAGACGCCTGAAATTTACGGGGCGGAACATCTGTTGGCGCATCGCGCCGTGACGCCCGAGATCGCCGGGAAACTGATCGAGCGGATCAAATGGTGGGAAGCCTATACGGCGCGCACCGGCGACGAAATGAACAACAATCCTTCGCCGGGCAACAAGAAGGGCGGCTTGACCACGATCTTGGAAAAATCCTTGGGCGCGGTGGCCAAGGCCGGCACCACCAATCTGGTGGATGTCGTCAAATATGGCGAACCCATCCCCGCCCACGGTCTGGTGTTCATGGACTCGCCCGGTTACGACCCGGTGTCGGCGACGGGTCAGGTGGCCAGCGGCGCCAATATCATTTGCTTCACCACCGGCCGTGGTTCGGTCTATGGATGCAAGCCGGCGCCCAGTCTCAAATTGGCCACCAACACGCAGTTGTTCAATCGGATGCGCGACGACATGGACATCAATTGCGGTCCGATCGCCACGGGCGAAGCCACGATTGAAGAGATCGGACGCGTGATCTTCGAGGCGATTTTGGCGACCGCCTCCGGCCAGCCGACCAAGAGCGAGGCGTTGGGGGTGGGATCGGACGAATTTGCGCCTTGGCAAATTGGCGCCGTGATGTAATCTCGAGATAATATAGACGGTCGGCCTTGCCCGCGTGCGAAAATACAAATCCAGTACCGGACAAGAGCGTGAGGCCCGATTTCGAAAGCCGCAGTCGTCGTTTTTCATGGCGGCGCTTTAAGAAGTTGATCCCAAGGACTTGGCGAACGACACCGTCGCCAAGTCCTTGAATTCCGCCCTCCACGGGCGGCCGTCGGTTGTCTGCCGGCAAAACGCTGTCGGCTGAGGTATAGCGTCGCTCGTTCCATAAGCTCTCATATCGTCATTACGATCGCGGAATAAGGAGATATCGGGGCCGATCATCTTTTTTCCGAATCATCACATAACAGAATTGGACACGGGCGTACTCGCATGCCCGGTCGGAGGAGGGGGCGTGCGGTTCGCATTTCTTCAACCCATCCAGGTTCGCCTGTGGTTGGCGTTCGCGGCGGTCGCGATCGTCAGCGTCGTCGGCGCCGTGACGTCGGTGGTGTCCGACAGTCTGTTGTCGGCCACGATCCACCGATTTGGGGCGGCGACGTTGCCGCAAATGGTTGCGGCGCAAAGCATGCTCGACGCGAAAGGCGCGTTGATCGAAGCAACCCGCGCCTTGGCGAAGACCGAGGACGCGGCGGACCTCGACAAGCGCAAAGCGGCGGCTCGAGGCGAATTGACCAAGCTGCGGACCTTGTCCACCGAACGCTTGCAAGACGTGGGCGCGGCCGAAGTGGCGACGGAATTGCGTCCCCTGGTCGATCGTTTCGAAACCGGTCTTAACGCGGTTGAAACCGCGACGGCCCATCGGATCGAAGCCCGGGCGCGCCGTGAATCGTTGGTGGAAAATATCGATAGCGCCGGGCGCGCCGCGCGGTCGTTGGCCGAACCCCTGGGGCGCGCGCTTCGAGAACAGTTGGCGGGACGGATCACCAGCTTGGCGGCGGACGGCGATTTGAAGCGTCTGCAGGAAATCGACAAGAATGAAGTGGCTTGGCTGATCAGTGTGCAACGGCTGCGCACCGACGCCGACAATCTGCGGAATTTGCTGATGTCGGCCGCGATTGCCGCGGACGACGCTTCTCTGCGTGGTGTCGAGGCGCAGATCGCCATGACGGCGCCCCGGTTGAAAGATGTCGCCAATTTGCCGGATACGCCGTTTACCTCGGGCTTTAGCGCCTCGACAGAGGCTTTGATGGAGTTTTCCCAACCCCCGGACAGCATCGTCGCCGCCCGCGGGGCGGAACTGACCGCCATGTCGGATATCGAGCAGGCGGTGACCGCCAGCAGTCTGGCCGGTGAGGAATTGAGCAAGGCGCTGGGGCAGTTCTCGGAAATGCGCTCGGCGGCGACCGGAGCGGCGGTGGCCGCCACCGAGACCGATATCCGCGCCGCGATGGGCGTGCAAGCGATTCTGGCCGTTTTGGCCTTGGCGACGGCGGGACTGATCGGTTGGCTTTATGTGCGCCGGAATCTCGTGCGGCGGATGCTGCATCTGCGCGACGCCATGCGGGCGATTGCCGGCGGCGACCTCGATTATCGCGTGGCGGTGAGCGGTCACGACGAGCTGGCGGCGATGGCCGAGGCTCTGGCGATATTCCGTGATAACGCGCGTCAGATCGCGCGATTGCAGAAACAGCAGGAAGACGAACGCGAAACCGCCGAACGCGAGCGCCGCAAAGCGCTTCTGGCGATGGCCGATGCCCTGGAGACGGGTGCCGGCCGGCTGTTGGGGCAGGTGGCGGATGCGGCCAACCAATTGCTGAGCGCCGCCGGCGACATGTCCGCCAATGCCGAGGCCGCCACCCGTGAAGCCGACAGCGTCGCCGGTGCGACCAATCAAGCGGCGATCAAAGTGGACTCCGCGGCCGGAGCGGCACAGCAAATGGCCGCATGCATCCAGGAGATCGCCCGTCATGTGGCGGGATCGACAACGGCCTCGGGGGATGCCCGCGACGAAGCGGGTTCGGCGCAACAGAAAGTCGGGCGGCTCAAAGACGCGGCGGTAAAGATCGGCGATATCGTGCAACTGATCCGCAGCATCGCCGCCAAGACCCATCTGCTGGCCTTGAACGCGACCATCGAGGCGGCGCGGGCCGGCGAGGCCGGCAAGGGGTTCGTCGTTGTTGCCGGCGAGGTGAACAGCTTGGCCAATCAGACAGCTTCGGCGACCGGAGAGATCGAGCGTCAGGTGGGGGCCATTCAGGCGGCGACCGGTGATTCGGTGCAGTCGATCGAGGCCATCCTAAAAGCCGTTGAGAATGTCAACGAACTCAATATGTCGGCGTCGGGCGCATTGGAGCAACAATCGGCGGCCACTCAGGAAATCGCGCGCAGCATGACCGAGATGGCCGAACTCATTTCCTCGGTGCATTCCGGGATGGAGACCGTCAATCACAGCACGCATGCCAACAATTCGACGGCGGTCACCTTGCGTGCCGCGGCGGCCCGTCTGTCGACGGATACGGAGACGCTGGGCAAAGAGGTCAACCGCTTCCTCGGTCAGGTTCGCGGCGGGTGACGGCGAAGCACGATGATGGCGACGCCGGCGATAGTGGCGGCGCTGCCCAGCAATGTTCGCACGCTCAGTGTTTCGCCGAGCATCAAAATCCCTGAGATCACACCGAAAACCGGCACCAACAGGGTGAAGGGCATCACCTGGTTGACCGGATAACGGCGGATGAGCGGATACCACAGGCAATAGGTGCCGATGGAAACGATCAGCACGCTGTAGCTGAGCGAACTCCAGCCGTGCCAGGTGGCGTTCCGGATGGCGTCCCACTGGCCGTCCTCGGTCAGAATCGAGGCCAGCAGCATTTGCGGCGCGACGAACAGGGCGATCCAGCCGGACAGGGCGAAACTGTTGATGGGTCCCAGCGCCTTGATCTGGATATTGCCGAAGGCGGCTGCCAGCGCCGACGCCAGGATGCAGGCCACCCAGGGGAGTCCCCCGCCGATTCGCGGTTCGCCAATCATCAGGACGATGCCGAGAAAGGACAGGATCAAGCCAAGCAGACGCCGCCAGCCGAAGGGGTCTTTGTGGAAATAGGCGGCGAGAATGGCGGAGAAGGGGACTTGTGCCTGTCCGATGACGGCGGCGGTGCCGGCATCGAGATGGGCGACGCCGACGTACATCAAGCCGAAATTCAAGGTGCCGAACGTCAAGGAGAGTCCGAAGAGGGGGAGCATTTTGCCGCGGGGCACATGGAAGAACGGACACAGCAGGGCGGCGACGATGGCGAAGCGCATGCCCATCAGCATGACCGGAGAAAATTCCTTGAGGCCGAATTTCAAGACAGCCCAATGGAATCCCCACAAAAGCTGGACGAGCAGAAGGCCCAGAACATCGAAGAAACGCATTTTTGGTCCTGGGCTTAAGCCGGGTGATAATCCTGCAGAATCGTCTCGATGACCCAAGCGGTGCGCGCCGCCGACAGCCCGGTGCTGGGACAGCGGCCGATTCCGTTCAATTCGTCGACGATGCTTTGGATCAGAGGCTGCTGGACATGGGTCGGATTGGCAATGGGAAACGCGCGCACCGATCCACCGTGAGTCAAGTGAATCGGTGCAAAGGAGAAGGGATGAAAGGTCAGGCTTCCCGCCGTGCCGATGATTTCGATGATCTCGTCGTCGCGCTCGGCGGCGAAGCACCAGAGGCCGCTGCCGATCACGCCGGAGGCAAAAGCGTAGCTGGCGGTGACGGTGTCTTCGGGTGGATAGGCGCCGGCGACATTTCTGGCGAACCCTTTGACATGGGTGATCGGCCCGAAGAAGAAATCGAGGATGTCCAAGCCGTGGCAAGCGGTTTCAAAAAAGATCCCGCCGCTGCCGAAGGTCGGATCGAATCGCCAAGGCAAATGTCCTCCCGTCCGTTCGGCGTCTGGCGGCAATCGGCTGAAATGCCGGGTTTGAACGGCGCAAACGCGGCCGATGGCGCCGTCCTCCAGCAGATCCTTGACCGTCAGCAGATAGGGCATGGCTCGCCGGTAATAGGCGACGAACAGGGGGACGCCCCCTGTTTCACAGGCGTCGGTCATCGAGAGACATTGAGCGTAGTTCATCGCCATCGGCTTTTCGACATAGACGGCTTTGCCGGCGGCGGCGCAGCGTAAGCAATAGTCGTGATGGCTGTCGGGGCGGGTGGCGATATAGACCGCGTCGATATCAGGCGCCGCGATGATCGCCTGGGCGTCGTTATGCCAGCGCGGAACGCCATGGCGCCGGGCATAGTCTTCGGCTTTTGCCGCGTCGCGGCGCATCACGGCGATCAAGGCGGAATTGTCGGCCTTGGCGAAAGCCGGTCCACTTTTGACTTCCGTCACGTCACCGCAGCCGATGAGTCCCCAACGAATGACCGTCATGGCCGTCGTCTCCCTGTATGGTTCCTGAGCCCGACCACGATTTTTCCGTGGTTGGCCGTGTTATGGAAACACAGATGAACACCGATGCGCACAGATGGACACAGATCAGAATTCTTATTCATCTGTGCTCACCTGTGTCCCTCTGTGGTCTTTAAAACAGTCCTATTAAACGCTTACGCGAGGCTCACCAGACGATGTTCCTCCGACGAGCGCAGCAGCGCGTCGATCAGGCGGTGCACCGCCAGGGCGGACCGGCCGCTGCTGTCGGGGTCGCGGCCGTCGCGGATGGCTGCGGCGAAGTCGGCGATCAGGGCCTTGTGCGGTCCGTGGTCGAAGGCCATCGGGTCGGCGCCGCCGCCGGTCGGGCCATCGCCCTCCAGGGTTTCCGCCCGGCCATCGTGGAGGAGCAGGCAAAGGCTGTTGCCCTCCAAGGTGGCGGTGCCCAGGGTGCCGGACAGTTCAATCCGTTCGGGGAAGCCGGGATAGGCGGCGGTGGTGGCGCCGAGGGTGCCGACGGCGCCGTTGGCGAATCGCAGCATGCCGGCGGCGAGATCCTCGGTGTCGATCTGCCGCATCGGGCTGGTCGTGGCGAAGCAGCCAACCTCGACCGGCGTGCCGACCAGAGTGCAGAACACATCGAGACTGTGGATCGCCTGGGTGATCAGGACGCCGCCGCCGTCGCGAGCCTTCATGCCGCGCCCGGGTTGCGCGTAATAGGCCGGTGTCCGCCACCAGCGAATATCCACCGAGGCGCCGACCAGATCGCCGATCGCCCGATTGGCCAGGGCCGAACGCAACCGTCGCACGACGGGGCGGAAACGGTGCTGGAAGACGACGCCAAGCCGGAGTTTGGCCTGCTCCATGCGCTCGACCAGAGCGACCGATTGCGCCAGCGTGCTCTCGATGGGCTTTTCCATCAGAACATGCTTACCCGCCGCGGCGCATTGGTCGACCAGCTCAAGGTGGGTGGTCGGCGGCGTCAGCAAGAGGATTGCTTCGACGCGGGAGTCTTCGAGCAAATCCTGCAACGCGGAGACCACGGGGAATCCGGTCTTTTGCGCAAAGGCGGCGCGCCGTTCGGCTGACGGGCTAAACCCGCCGACCACCTCGATGCTGTCCGTCAGTTCGGCAAGCGCCAAGGCATGTGGTTGCGCTGCCATGCCGAGTCCGACGATGCCAAGCCGAAGGCGTTCTTTTCCCATGGGAGTCTTCCTTAAATTTAGCCCGAGCGGCGCTTGAGCCTGCCGAAGCCAGAGGCATCGTATAGACCCTAGCCGTCCAGGTCATTTTAGATGACGTGGACGGCTAGGGCGTCAGTGTGATGTCGGCGATATCCTGGCCCAGCATTTCGGCCAGGACGTCGACCAGGAAGCGGTGGTCCTCGCGTTGCGGCAGGCCCGAGACCGTGACCGCGCCGACACAGCCGGTCCCCTTGATGGCGATGGGAAAACCACCTCCGGCGTCGGCGTAATCGCCGGCCGGCACATTGTAGGCGGTCGCCAATGTGGTCTGGCGCTGCTGCATCTGCAGGCCGATGGCGAAGGAACTGCGGTAGAAGCGGAAGACGGTATTGCGTTTGCGCCTGATCCAATCGGCATTATTGGGCGTGGTGCCCGGCATGGCGAAGTGAAAAAGCTGCTGAGAGGGTGACGAGATATCGATGGCGACGAATATCTGGCGGTTTTCCGCTGTCGCTTTCAGCCTCTGGCCGAGGTCCCAGGCCTGAGCGGGGCCGAATTGGTCGAATTGCAGGCGCTGTTCCTGGAGGGTGACGCGGTGGAGATCATCTTCAAGAGACATGATCGACAGCTCCGTGATGGGGCTTTCCTATTGGTCAACCTATTCTTGCTAGAGCGTCGTGCGACCTGACTGAATCACCTTCAGGACTCGTCACCACCGGGCTTGACCCGGTGGTCCATGGATTGCCGGGTCAAGATGCTATGGGGTGGCGGCCGCGAAATTGGATAACCTGCTGGTCCGCCAAGACTGTCAGGAGCATCCGATGAGCGAACAGTTTAATCCGCGCACCCCCGCGACCGCCTTTGATCACACTACCAC
>DATNIV010000417.1:0-6057 GCA_035604255.1 Telmatospirillum sp.
GGCCGGAAACTCCAATTCGTTCCATCCCATGTGCGGCACTTTCAACGCCGGATCAGCAGGGGTCATCGCCACCACCTCGCCCTCGATCCAGCCCAGGCCGGCGTGGTCGCCATGCTCGCGGCCCCAGACGGCCATCAGCTGCATGCCGACGCAAATGCCCAAAAACGGCCGGCCTTTGACGATCACCGTTTCGGTCAAGGCGTCGACCATACCCGGCACCGCGTCGAGGCCACGCTTACAATCGGCGAAGGCGCCGACCCCCGGCAAGATGACGCGTTCGGCCCGGCGCACCTGCTCCGGATCGCTGGTCACCGCCACGATGGCGTCGAGCCCGGCTTCCCGCGCCGCGCGCTCGAAGGCCTTGGCCGCCGAACGCAGATTGCCCGACCCATAATCGATCAAAGCGACGAGCGGCATCTTACAACGTCCCACCCAACGTGCCCTTGGTCGAGGGGACGGCATCGGCCTTGCGCTCGTCGATGGTGATCGCCTCGCGGAGCGCGCGGGCCAGAGCCTTGAAACAGGACTCGACGATATGATGGTTGTTCTCGCCATACAGCGTTTCGACATGCAAGGTCGCGCCCGCCGCCTGGGCGAAAGCGTAGAACCATTCCTTGAACAGTTCGGTATCCATATCGCCCAATTTATCGCGGGCAAAGCCGACCTTCCAAACCAGATAGGGTCGGTTGGACAGATCGATGGCGACGCGCGACAGCGTCTCGTCCATCGGAATCAGCGCCGAACCATAACGGTTGATGCCCTTGCGTCCGCCCAGCGCCTGATTGACCGCCTGGCCGATGGCGATGGCGCAGTCTTCGGTGGTGTGATGGGCGTCGATATGCAGATCGCCCGCCGCCGCGACCTCGAGATCGATCAGACTGTGACGGGACAATTGCTCCAACATATGGTCGAGGAATCCCACACCGGTCTTCACGGTGTAACGACCGGTTCCATCCAAATCGACGGTAACCTTGATCTGGGTTTCCGTGGTGTTTCTCTCGATGCTGGCTTGCCGCATGGCAGACTCCTGAACGCCTCGGTCTTCGTACTAGCAGGAACCGCGCGATTGTGCCAGTCGTTAACGGTTTTTGGGGGCCACAGATGAACACAGATAAACACAGGAGCGCCGCAGGCTATGACCTACTGTGTGTCCAGCAGCAGGGCGTCGCGATGACGGAAGAATGCCTGCGGCGCATTCCTCATCTGTGTTTGTCTGTGTTCATCTGTGACCCCATGATTTTGCGAAGCCTCCGGAATGCCTGTTGACTCGGCACCGGCGATCGAAACAATCAAAAGTATGAATTGTCATTCGGCCAAATCGCCTTAACCCCCGAAACCTTCCTTTCGAGGTAAGCCATGGACCAAGCAATTTCACGCGTCGCCGTCGTCGGAGCGGGCACCATCGGGGCCTCATGGGCCGCTCTGTTTCTCGCCAACGGGTGCGCCGTGACGGTTTTTGACACCGCGCCCGGCACCGCTTCATTGGTCACTACCGTTATCGACGCCGCCTGGCCGGCTTTGGTGCGGCTGGGACAGGCCTCGGCACCGCCGGATTACAGCCGTCTGCGGTTCGCCGCCACCGTCGTCGAGGCCATGGACGGCGCCGACTTCGTTCAGGAAAGCGGTCCTGAAAACGCCGCTCTGAAAGAGCCGCTGCTGGCCGCCATCGATGATGCGCTGGCCGCCGACAAGGTCATCGCCTCTTCGACCTCCGGCTTCACGCTGGCCATGTTGCGCAAGGGCCTCGCCCGGCCGGAGCGCGTTCTGATCGGCCATCCCTTCAACCCGCCGCACCTGTTGCCGTTGGTCGAAGTGGTCGCCGACGCGGCGACCAGCCCGGCCGCGCTAGCGACCGCCATGGCGTTCTATCGCCGCATGGGCAAGACGCCGATCCATCTGACCAAATCGGTGCCGGGTCATATCGCCAACCGCCTGCAGGCGGCGATCTGGCGCGAGGCCATCCATCTGATCGACCAAGGGGTGGCGTCGTTGGAGGACATCGACTCCGCCGTCGCCCTGGGGCCGGGACTACGCTGGGCCATCTTGGGCCCCAACGCCACCTTCCACCTGGGCGGCGGACCCAATGGCCTCGCCGGCTTCATCGACAAGCTGGGACCGGCTTTCGAATCCTATTGGGATGATCTGGGATCACCGCGATTCACCCCGGAGATCCGCGCCAAATTGGCGGAAGGCATCGCCGCACTGCCCGATCGCGACGTCTTGCAAGCCGATCGCGACCGCAAATTGGTCGAGGTCCTGGCGTTGCTGCATGGGCGAAAGAATTAAAGAAGGATAAGATAAAATCCACCACGAAGACGCGAAGGTCACGAAGAAATATAAATACTGTATTGGCCTTAAAGTCTTAAAATATATTGGTTTTCTTCATTTTCCTTTGTGACTTCGTGGTAAATTTACTTTGGACAAAAACGCTTGCATCACGTTTTTTCCAAAGCCTGTTCCTCAACCAGCAATCCTTGCCGCTCATAGCGGCCCCGGCTTTTGCTGAAGCGAACGACGACGGCGTTGCGCGGGCTTTTCGCCTTGGCGCGCCGCGTCGCGGCGGCGTCGCCCGCCGGCAGAAATTCAAGGTCGTCGAGGCCAGCGCAGCGCAGGCAGGCCGGACCCGTGGGTTCCATTATGAGAAGGGAGCCGGTGCCGCCGCACCGGTGGCAGGTCCAGTTATGATTCAAAGGCTGGATCACCACGAGATCGGGGGCCCGATTCGCCTTCGCCGTCAAATTTTCCCGCTTTTTTTCGGACAATGTGGGGGAAACCCAATGCGTGCGATACAGGCGTTCGATCGCCGGGTCGGCGCTGCGGGAAAAGCGCAACGCTTCGCGCTGGGGCGTGCGCGCGATATAGGCGGTCTCGCTGGGCAACAGACCACGTCCGGCAGCCCAGCCGTGGAACAGTTTCATGGCTTCGGAGATTCGGGACAGATTGGTCTGGGTCACGCTTTCAAGGCAGTCGACCCGCCCTTGCCGCCATCGGCTCTCGGCTCCCGGATCGAGCCATCCGATTCCGACGAGAACGTCGATGGGCCGGACGTAATCCTGCTCGGCGAGAAACGTCTCTGCGGCTTTGCCCACCCGTTCGGCGAGCGACGCGCGATTTTTTTGGGTCATGGCATTCCCGACGGACCGCTATTCGAAATGCAGACGATATCTTACGACAAGACGCCGTTGCCGACCACCGGTTCTGCTTTGTCGGCCGTCACCCCAAAGCCTTTTTTCGGGGCCGACCACCCTTGGCGCCATTGGCCCGAGCGGCAGCGGCCTTGGCCGGTGAGGTGACGGCGCAACCCCGTTTGCCAGCCCCGATTTACCGGGCTATCATCCGCCCCCTACCGTCGGGCGGGTTTCGCATTATCTAAGAGACGCGTCTTCGCTTTCGTGAGGCCTTATGACAACCGATAACCTGTGGCACGGCACCACCATTTTGGCGGTGCGCAAGAATAACAAGGTGGTGATCGCCGGCGACGGGCAGGTCTCCCTTGGCGACACGATCATCAAATCCAACGCCCGGAAGGTGCGCCGCTTGGGCGACGGCTCGGTGATCGGCGGTTTCGCCGGAGCCACCGCCGACGCCTTCACACTTTTCGAGCGCCTGGAAGGCAAGCTTGAAAAATATCCCGGCCAATTGACCCGGGCCTGTGTCGAGTTGGCCAAGGATTGGCGGACCGATCGTTATCTGCGCCGCCTGGAAGCGATGATGGCGGTCGCCGACAAGACGGTTTCACTGGTGCTGACCGGCACCGGCGATGTGTTGGAACCGGAAGACGGCTTGATCGGCATCGGCTCGGGCGGCAATTACGCGCTGTCGGCGGCGCGCGCCCTGATCGACATCGACGGCCTGGATTCCGAGGCGATCGCCCGCAAGGCGATGAAAATCGCCGCCGGCATCTGCGTTTACACCAACGAAAATGTTATTGTGGAAAGCTTATGAGCGCTGCCTTCTCCCCCCGCGAGATCGTCTCCGAACTCGACCGTTTCATCGTCGGCCAGCATGACGCCAAGCGCGCCGTCGCCATCGCTCTTCGCAACCGCTGGCGGCGCCAGCAGTTGTCGGACGAGTTGCGCGATGAAGTGCTGCCAAAAAATATCCTGATGATCGGCCCGACCGGCGTCGGCAAGACCGAAATCGCCCGACGTCTGGCCCGTCTGGCCCAGGCGCCCTTTCTCAAGGTCGAAGCGACCAAATTCACCGAAGTCGGTTATGTCGGACGCGACGTCGAGCAGATCGTCCGCGATCTTGTGGAAAACGCCATCATCATGACCCGCGAACGTCTCAGAAAGCAGGTCACGGCGCGGGCCGAACTGGCCGCCGAGGAACGCGTGCTCGATGCCCTGGTCGGCGACGCCGCCAGTCCTGAGACTCGCCAGAAATTCCGCAAGATGCTGCGCGAAGGCGCGCTCAACGACCGCGAGATTGAAATTCAGGTGGCCGATTCGGCGAGCGGCATGCCGACCTTCGAAATTCCCGGCATGCCCGGTGCCCAAATGGGGATGGTCAATCTCGGCGATATCTTCGGCAAAGCCTTCGGCGCACGCACCAAGCCGCGCAAAATGCTGGTGACAGAATCCTATGAGGTGCTGGTCGCCGAGGAAAGCGACAAGCTGCTCGACCAGGAAAAAGTGGTCAAGGAAGCCATCGAGGCGGTGGAAAATAACGGCATCGTTTTCTTGGACGAGATCGACAAGATTTGCGCCCGCTCCGGCGAGTGGAAGGGCGGCGATGTCAGCCGCGAAGGGGTGCAGCGCGATCTTTTGCCGCTGATCGAAGGCACCACGGTGACGACCAAGCATGGCCCGGTGAAAACCGACCATGTCCTGTTCATCGCCTCCGGCGCCTTCCATCTGGCTAAGCCGTCCGATTTGCTGCCCGAACTGCAGGGCCGTCTGCCCATTCGGGTCGAATTGCAGGCGCTCACCCGCGACGATCTTATTCGCATCCTGACCGAACCGGAAGCCAGCCTGATCACCCAATATAAGGCGTTGCTGGCCACCGAGGAGGTTACGCTTGAGTTCACCCCGGACGCCATCGAGGCTTTGGCCGATCTGGCCGCCGAGATCAATAGCGGCGTGGAAAACATCGGCGCCCGGCGTCTACACACGGTGATGGAACGCTTGCTGGAAGACATCAGCTTCACCGCGACCGACAACGCCGGCACCACGGTGGTCATCGACGCCGCCTTGGTTCAGGAAAAAGTCGGCAGCTTGGCGAAAAACGCCGATTTGTCGAAGTTTATCTTGTAGGAGGTCCTGGTTTAAGAGCCGCACCTCTTTCGTCATTCCCTTAGATCAGCGGGAATCCACACCGCCGGCTGGATTCCCGCTGATCTAAGGGAATGACGATGTGATTCGATTGTTTCTGCGGAACACCTTACTTTCTTACCAAGACCAGCAATTCCTGCAGCCGCGACTCAGGCAGATCCTTGATGCGCCGCTGCAGGACATTGGCCAGTTCGGTGGCCTGCGGCGAGAGCCCCGCGGTGTCGATGGTGACCTTCGGATGGGAAATGTCGGCGAGGGATTTCAGCTCCTCCGCCTCGTCCCAAATGACATTCAAATAGCCTTGAATCTGCATGACCAATCCGGGACTCGGCCGCCCGCGCCGACCATGTTCGAGGGCCGACAGATAGGCGGCCGAAATATGCAGATCGGTGGCCATCTGTTTTAAGGAAAGACCCCGTTGGCGGCGCAATTCGCGGATCTTGCGGCCGAACGGCGTCATCGGCGCCGCTTCAACAGCACATAAAGAGCCCCTTGGCCGCCATGTTTCGGTTGGGCATAGGTGAAGGCCAGGATAGCGTCGCGCAATCCCGGTTCGTTCAGCCATCGCGGCACCTCGGCCCGGAGCACGCCCGTTCCCTCGCGATTGCCTTTGCCGGTGATCACCAGCAGACAGCGCCGGCCGAGATTGCCGCTGCCGGTGACAAACCGCGCCAAGGCGGCATGCGCCACCGGTTGCGTCAAACCATGCAGATCGATGGTGGCATCGATCTCCATCTGTCCTTTGGCAAAACGCCCGGCCGTGCTTTTGTCGAGGCCCGGCGCC
>DATNIV010000418.1:0-5642 GCA_035604255.1 Telmatospirillum sp.
TGCTCGTCCTCACGATGGTCAAGCGGTCTCGCCTCACGGTGCAAGCTGCGGAAATTCTTGTGAAATATGGGCGTCTGGCCCCGACCTTGATCTGGGATCGGGTCGCCTATCCGGAAGCCGCGATGATCGGCAAAGCGGTGACCGAGACGAACAAGAACAGCGATGCCGCTCTGGATATGATCAATCTTTGGACGTGGTTGGCTCAACAGGCCTAGTGGCGCGTTTCATCTTCAGTGAAGGGGGGCACTATAGCCCGAGCGGCGCTTGAGCCGGTTTAGCGGAAAACCGGCTCAAGTGTCACCGCTTGTGCCGGCGGCCGCAACGGGAAATGCCTTATCTGGCCCGGATGCCGGACAGGAATTGCTTGATTTCGGAGCGCAAGCGGGTGGCATTTTCGGCCATCTGCTCGGCTGCCCGCAGAACCGAGTCGGCGACAGCGCCGGTGGTGCCGGCCGCGCGGCTTAAGCCCCCGACATTTTCCGAGACTTCTATCGTTCCCTGGACGGCTTGATTGACATTGCGGGCGATTTCCTGAGTGGCCGCTCCCTGTTCCTCGACGGCGGAGGCGATACCCGACGAAATCTCGCGAACATGGTCGATGACCGAACTGATCCCCTTGATGGCGTCCACCGCGTTCCTGGTCCCAGTCTGCACGGACGCGATCTGCTGAGTGATTTCTTCCGTGGCGCGCCCCGTCTGCGATGCCAGATTTTTTACCTCCCCAGCCACCACGGCGAACCCCTTGCCGGCGTCACCGGCCCGGGCGGCTTCGATCGTGGCGTTTAAAGCGAGAAGATTGGTCTGGCTGGCGATATCATTGACCAGTTTTACCACTTCGCCGATTCGCACGGCTGCGTCGGATAATTCCTGCATCATCGCATTGATTCGTTGGGTTTCCTGAGCCGCGTCGGCTGACACATGAGCGGCCTCGGCGACCTGCCGGCTGATTTCGGAAATGGAGGAAGCGAGTTGCTCGGCCGCTGCAGCGACCGTCTGAACATTGGAGTTGGCAAGATCTGCGGCGGACGATGCCACGCCGGCCTGCGCAGAGGCGCTATTGGCCACCTCCGTCATCGACTGCGCGGTCTGGTGCATCTCGTCGGTCGACCGGGAGCTTTCTTCGATGATGCTCATCACCCGCTGTTCGAATTGGCCGGCGATCGATTGCCGTTCCTCCTGCAATGCTTCCTTGCTGTGTTGTTCGGCCTGTTTGCGGGCTTCCTCCTGCCGTTCAAGATCCAGGGCATTCCTGCGGAAAACGTCGAGGGCCTTGGCCAGTTTTCCGATTTCGTCCCGGCGGTCGGCAAGCTCGACCGAAAATGATTTATCACCGTTGGCCAGTTGCACCATTTGTCTGGTGATCACGCCCAGTGCCCCAGTGATGCTTTGGGTCATGGCCAGGGACAGGCCAAAAACGACAAGGACGCCGATTGCCAGACCGCCACCGACTTGAAGGATCTGGCGGTGAAAGGCTTCATCGATGTCATCGATGTAAACGCCGGTCCCCACCACCATATTCCAGGGCTTGTAAAGGATTGCCGTGGAGATTTTGGCCAGCGGCGGCTCCCCCGCTTTGCGGGGAAATTTGTAGCTGACAAACCCCATTCCTTCTTTTGCCACGTCGATCAGCATCCGGACGAAGGGTACGCCATCGGGATCCTTGGTGTCGATTCGCTGCTGGCCTTCGAGTTTTGGCATTGGCCCCAGCACCTCGGTAATCCCATCTGTTCTGTAGACGAGCATGTAATCGTCATGTCCATAACGAATATCGCGAACCACCGCCTTGGCCTGCTCACGCGCGTCCACGTCGGTCATTTGACCCTTTTCCGCCAGCGCGTGGAAATGGTCAAAGATCGCGACCGTTGACACGCATAATTCGTGGAGCATTTCCTTGCGCGCCTCCACGAGACTGTCACGCTCGCTGATCACCTTGAACGCAGCCAAGCTGAGCAGTCCTAAGATCGGGATTACGACGGCGATAAGAATTTTGGCCCGCACGGAGAGTATCATCGACATGATGTCTGGCTCCATTCTATGGATGAAAGCCGGATTGGAAGCGGAGTTGCTTCATTCTACCAGTGCGGACTCTTTAGCGCATTATTATTTACTTGATATAACGTCGTCAATTTGTGACATATGCAACATTATACGAGTAAACAATCAACTTTTGGCGGCCTCAGCCAATGTCGGAAAGGGGATTGGCCGTGAAATTTAATGAAAGCATCGCCCTGGGACCTGACGTCAGTTATGCTTTTTTCGCTGTTTTCTTCCGTCATCCCCGCGTAGGCGGGGATCCATGCAACAACAAGAACTCCTTATGGTTACATATGTAATTGCATGAACTGCCATGGATCCCCGCTTTCGCGGGGATGACGACAATAAAAGCCGGGGAACCGGTCTCTACAGACAACTGACGACAGGTCCTAACGTTCTAAATGACGCCTGCGCCTCCGGTTTCGGCGGGCTCAAGCGCCGCTCGGGCTATAGGACCTGACGCGATTATTTCGCTTCAGGTCCTAAGTGACGGACAAGAGCCCGCGACATGCAGAGCTCAAGACTTAAGCGCCACGCGGAAAGTCGCCGTGAGGAAGGCGTTGATCTTGACCTTTTCGTGGAAAAGGACACTGAAGCCCTCGGCCGAAGGACTTTTCCTCGAGCGATCAGATCGCCTTTATTGCGGTGCTCCCGGCGGCGTTATCGGCACCTTCTGCCAGGTTTTTTGGCAAGACCGGACGTAGGGGTAATAGCCTTTGGGGCTGGTGCAATAATAATAATTTGCTGCGGTCGGTGTCGCTGCTGGTGCCGCGACGGCGACCGGGGCGGGGGCGGGGGCGGGGGACACCACCACGGGGGCTTGCTGGATGACGGTGACGGGCGGCGCATAGTACGGATCGGGATAAGGATAAGGATAAGCGTAAGGGGCATAATACCGCGGCCAACCATAGGCGGCGTCAAGCGCGACACCGGCGGCCAAACCGGCTCCCAAGCCCCAACCCCATCCCCATCCGCCACCGTGCCAGCCATGACCATGGTGGTCATGGGCGTATGCGGAAGACGGCGTCGAAATGGCGGCAGCCGCAGCGAGCACCGCGGACACGGCCATCGACAAAATCCCATGCCTGAGTTTGTTCCACATGTCCGAACCCTTTCCGCTCGCCACGGTCAAAAAGAACGACCATCGGAATTATAACAGGATTCCAGCGCCCCTGTTATCGAACGACGGTTTCGATTTGTAACACGGCTTGGGATTGGGACATCGCCGCGTCGAACCGCGCGCGGGCCTGTTGTATTTCGGCGTGACGGCTCTCCGCCCATTCGATCAATTCCGCAAGGGGACTCATCACCGACAGACCCAGCGGGGAGAGCCGGTACTCGACGCTCGGCGGTTTGGTCGGGAAGACATGGCGGGTGACCATCCCGTCGCGTTCAAGGTTGCGCAGGGTTTGTGTGAGCATGCGTTTCGAGATATCGGGAACGGCCCTGTGCATTTCGCTGAACCGTCGCGCCTTCTCGGCCAGAACGATGAGGATCAGCGTCGTCCACTTATCCCCGATATGATCGAGCACATCGCGCACGGGGCAGCGAGCCGGGTCGAAGCCGGCCCCTTGCCAGTGATCGAAGCGAGCGGCCAGAACATCGCTACCGGACATGGGTGGGTTCCTTTCTGGTAACCAGGGCACGGAAAACTGCCTCCTTACGGCAGAATTGAATGGTTTCTATTATAGACCTGTCATCAAATAGAGACCAACTAGGAGTTCTCATGTCCCTTCACCAACCTCGCATTCTTGTCACCGGAGCCAGTGGGCAGCTTGGCCGACTCGTCATCGATCGCCTTCTCAAGACCATGCCGCCGGCACAGATTGCCGCGATCGTCCGCGACGCCAAAGCGGGCGCCGAGCTTTCGGCGCGCGGTGTTCAGCTTTTCGTGGCGAACTACACAAAGCCGGACACGCTGGATGCCGCTTTCGCGGGTGTCGAGCGTTTGCTGCTGATTTCCTCGAACGCGATCGGTCAGCGCGTCTCGCAACATCGCAATGTGATTGACGCGGCCAAGCGGGCCGGCGTGGCGCTGTTGGCCTACACCAGTGTCCTGCACGCGGACGCATCGCCTTTGTCCTTGGCCGAGGAGCATCGCCAGACGGAAGCGGCGCTTCGCGCCTCGGGCATTCCCTTTGTTCTCTTGCGGAACGGTTGGTACACGGAGAACTACGCCGCTTCCATACCGGCGGCGCTTGAGCACGGTGTTCATCTTGGCTGCGCGGGCGAGGGGCGGATCGCCTCGGCATCCCGCGGTGACTATGCCGACGCCGCCGCAGCGGTGTTGACGGCCGGTGAGGGGGTGGCCGGCCGCATCTATGAGTTGGCTGGTGACGAGGCCTATTCCCTGTCGCAGTTCGCGGCGGAGATCGCGCGCCAATCGGGCAAAGCCGTTTCTTACAAAGATCTGCCGGAAGCGGATTTCAAGGCCATGCTGGTCGGCGCCGGCCTGCCGGAGGAGTTTGCCGCGCTGCTCGCAAACTCCGACAGCGGCGCATCGAAAGGCGCCCTTTTCGACGACAGCCACCAGCTCAGCACGCTCATCGGACGGCCAACCACGCCATTGGCAACGACCGTGGCGGTGGCGCTCAAAGGCTGAAGATTCCCGGTCATGTCAGCAAGTCCCTCGCCCCTTGTGGGCGAGGGATTAGGGTGAGGGGGCAATGCCCGGGATAGTGGTCTGGAAAAGCTTTAGCGAATGAACAGGCGTTTCGATCGCAAATGTTCGATGACATCCTCAAGTCGGCGTTTCTGCGACGTGGCGAGCGGCAGCGCTCCGATGTCTTTGAGATCGATCCATCGCGCCTCGGTCGACTCGTCATCATGTGAAAGGGCGTCATTTTTCGGCCGGCAGAGAAATAATATGGAAAACTCCCGGCGAACTTCGCCATCCGAATAGGCGATGAGGGTTGCCGGGTCCGTATAAGTGCCGATCACCGTTTCGATCTCGACGTCGAGACCCGTCTCCTCGTGGACTTCGCGCAACAGGCAGGATTCAAGGCTCTCATCGAGTTCCATCGTCCCCCCCGGCATCGTCCATTTTCCGCTATCGCGGCGCTTGATCATCAGAATGCGATTTTGGGAGTCGACGATCGCCGCCGTCGTCGCCGGTTTCAGGGAATTTGGCTTTAACGATCCTGGTCCTTGAAAGTCTTCTCTTTCAACGCGTAGCTTTTCTTTCGCCCAGTCGAGTATGGCGTCCGATTCCGCTTCCAAGATCTTGTCGTTACCCGATGGAAATTTAGCAAAGAGAAGGCGCGTGTCTTCTTTGACGCGTTGACTGTAGCGAGTACCGGGGTAAATGACGTAAAAATCCCCTGTCGAAAAACGTAAGACCTCTTCCGTATCGAGATCCATATATTCCGTCATTCCTTTCAGGATGTAATGAAACTCCCGGGTTTGTGAATGTGAATGCGCTTTTTCAAACGCGGCATCCGGATAATCGGAAATTCCAAACTCGATGTCGGTATCATCGATATTGTCAAGTTTCTGTGGTCTCTGAAGGTGTCCGACAAGATACTGACGAGTCGATTCGACAAGACTATCTTCAATATTTTTTCGGCGTAGTATTTTAAATACCATATCTAATGTCCTGATTATGTATT
>DATNIV010000419.1:0-8179 GCA_035604255.1 Telmatospirillum sp.
AGGATGCTGACCTGACCGGCGACACCTCGACTTGCTGCATTTTCTCCCAATAGCTGTGTGAACCTTCCTCACGGACGTATTGCGATTGCGACTATGTTGAGGGCCGGCAGGCGGTCAAGTACCTATCGATCTTTCAGGCGCTTCTGGTTGCCGAACACCGCAGTTTCAGCCGTGCCGCACCGGTTCTTGGCCTCCGGGGCAATCGGCCGCCAGCCGAAGGGTGTGGGCGCTGGAAGACAAACTCGGCGTTTCCCTATTCGAGCGCGAGGCGACCGGCGTTCGGTTGATCGAAGCAGGGCGGCGATTTCGGCGTTCCCGCTGTCAGGTGAATAGCAGCACCACGTCAGGACATCCGGCTTACCGGGATCGGCATTGCCCACGTGGGTCCCCATCCGATGCCGATCTGTTTCAGCACGCTGCCTTATTGACATCGTTGCTAGAGCGCGATGACTTTGGGTCGAAGCGGAACCGCTTCGACCCAAAGTCTGAATTGCTCTCCACATTATTGAGATAGAGGCGGATTCAGATTTTTGGCGGTATCGCGGAGCGATTCCACCTAAAATCATCCGGCTCTATTGATCCATGTCATCTAAAATGACATGGATCAATAGTGTCTAAACGATGCCTTCGCCTCCGGCTGCGGCAGGCGGAAAGCGCCGCTCGGGCTATCGTGGCACCCTTCATTTAAGATGAAATGTGCCACTAGGACGATTTGTCAGGATGACGCTCGTCATGAGGTGAACGAGATGATCCGCCCGTGACGCGAATGAGGGTTGGTCGACCGCCCAGCCGAGAGCCGTTATCAGGGCGAACAGGTCGTCCCCATTCATATCGGCGCGCGCCGTTCCCTCGCTTTGAGCACGAAGCAGTAGTCGCGCGCCTGCTGAGTGCACCGCTGCGCACGAAGCATAAAGAGCGGAGTCCGGGTTCGTGTGGGCGGCCGCCATCATGGCGACAACGCCCCGATAGCTTTGGGTGAATGCCACCAAGTCTCGAAACCAGGAGAGAAGTGCTTCGTCAGCCGAAGTCGACGTTTCGAGCTCGTCTGCCTTCTGCGTCAGTGAGTCCAGATTGGTACACAGCAACGCTTCGAACAGGGCTTCTCGCGTCGGGAAACGACGAAGCAGTGTGGCCAGCCCGACGCCGGCCCGGCGGGCGATATCGCGCATCGACGCGTCGGCTCCATGCTCGGCGACGACGTCACGCGCGACCGTGAGAATTTGGCTGCGATTTTTTTCTGCGTCGGCTCGCATGGATTGCCTTGATAAATGGATCAGTGATCCATATATGTGGGTCAGTGATCCATTTAATGGAAGCGGATCAGTGATCCACTCAATATAGTGCTTGTCTGCAAATAGCAACAGGTGCTGCCCGACACGACGAAAAGGAGAAATCATGGGAAAGCTTGAGGGTAAGGTTGCCGTCATCACGGGCGGCGCCACCGGCATCGGCCGCGCCGCAGCAAAGCGCTTCATCGAAGAGGGCGCCTTCGTTTTCATCTTCGGCCGCCGGCAGGAAGCGCTCGACGCGGCTGTGGCCGACCTTGGGCCCAATGCCCGCGCGGTGAAGGGCTCGGTCTCGGATGAGGCCGACCTCGACCGGCTCTATGCGGCGGTGAAGGCCGAGCGCGGAACCCTCGACATCGTCTTCGCCAATGCCGGGGCGGGAAGCCCGCTTGCGCTCGGCCAGATCACCGCCGAGCACATTGACGACACTTTCAACACCAATGTGAAGGGTACGATCTTCACGGTCCAGAAGGCGCTGCCGCTGATGGGCGAGGGCGGTTCGATCATCCTGACCGGATCGAGCGCCGGCACCACGGGCGCCCCGGCAATGAGCGCCTACAGCGCGAGCAAGGCGGCGGTGCGTAACCTCGCGCGGACCTGGGCGGCGGACCTGAAGGGCACCGGCATCCGGGTCAACGTGCTGTCGCCCGGGGCGACGGCGACCGAACTCGCGAAGGCAGCGCTCGGCGTGGAGGGCCAGAAGGTCTACGCCGCAATGACTCCGCTCCAGCGCATGGCCGATCCGTCGGAGATCGGAGCGGTGGCCGCCTTTCTCGCGTCGTCGGACAGCAGCTTCATGACCGCCAGCGAGGTCGCCGTCGACGGCGGCCTGGCGCAACTCTGACGCGCTACGCCCGGCCGGTCACTCCATTCGATATTCGGAGCGCCGGCGGGCTCGGTAAACTGAAGGAGACTATATATGAGTTACGCAATTATCGGCTTCGGCAACATCGGCCAGGCCCTGGCCAAGGCATTTGCCCGCAACGGCATCGAAGTATCCGTTGCAACCACGCGCGACCCGGAAAGCTTTGCATCCGCTGCGGCCGCGATCGGACCCACGATCATTCCCAAATCACTGGCGGACGCCGTCAAGGCGGACATCGTCTTTTTGGCCGTTCGCTTCGAGGTGCACCCGGATGTCGCGAAGGCGCTGCCCACCTGGCAGGGGAAGACGATCATCGATGTGACCAATGCCTACGGCGTGCCCCCCGAGGAACTGGGAGGGCGGCCGTCTTCCAAGGCCGTCGCGCAGGCCTTTACTGGTGCAAGACTGGTCAAGGGCTTCAACCATTTGGGCGCTGCCGTCCTTGGCCAAGACCCCGCCGTCCATGGTGGCAGGAGAGTCGTGTTCCTGGCGAGCGACGATGACGCTGCCGTAGCGGAGATTGGTGCGCTTGCGGAAAATCTCGGTTTCGCGCCGATCAAACTTGGCGGGCTTTCGGAAGGTGGGCTGCTCGTCCAGGCGCGCGGCAATAGCTGGGGTCAACTGATCTTCAAGGACTTGGTCAAGTTCGACTGATGAATCGACCATGAGCACGATCAGCATCACATCGCTTACAAGGAACAGTATTATGCGCGTTTTCGTTACTGGCGGGACCGGCCATTCCGGTCCGTATATCATTTCTGACCTCATTGCAGCCGGTCACGAGGTCACTGCGCTTGCCCGGTCGGACAAGTCCGCAGAGGCGGTGTCTGCGCTTGGCGCCAAGGTGCGTCGCGGCGACCTCGATGATCTCGACGGGCTAAAAGCGGCGGCAGCGGATTCCGACGGTGTCATTCACGTCGCGCACAGGCAAGACCTGCTTCCCACCGGAGGCCTCGACGCGGTGGCTGCCGCGGAGCAGACGATCATGCTCGCATACGGCGAGGCACTGAAGGGGACCGGAAAGCCGCTGGTCACGTCGGGGAGCATCGGCTCGCCGGGTTGGGAACATCTCGGCCGTCCAGCCACCGAGGAGGATCCCCCCCTCTCTGGCGGCGAGAAGTTCAAGGGCACCTTGCGAGTTCGTAACATCGTCGAAACGACCGTGCTCGGTCTCGCCAAGCAAGGCGTGCGGTCCTCGGTCGTGCGGATTCCTACCATCATGCACAGCACGACCGACAACGCCGGCTTCCTCCCGATACTGATCGGACTTGCGAAGGAGAAGGGCGTCGTAGGCTATCCCGGTGACGGCAAGAACAACTGGTCGGCCGTGCACGCCCGTGACCTCGCCGCCGTGTTCCGTTTGGCACTGGAGAAGGGTTCTGCCGGCAAAAATTGGCACGCGGTTGCCGACGAGGCTATTCCGTTCCGCGAGATCGCCGAGGCCATTGGCAGCCGTCTGGGCCTGCCCGCCGTGTGCATTCCCGCGGACGTCCTGATGCTGCCGGGATACTTTGGGTTCCTCGCGAATTTGGTCACGCTGGACCTCCCGGCGTCCAACCTCGTCACCCGCCAGACCCTCGGCTGGGAACCGGCTCAGCCCAGCCTTCTCGCCGATTTGGACAACGGCCATTACTTCCCTGCCGGTTGATGCGCTGACGGCAGCGCGCCGGGTCGCAACGAGGCCGGCGGACAGAGACTGCGAGCAACACCCCAACTCACGAGGAGACTGCATATGAGCACTATCAGCATTATCGGCTCAGGCGGCATGGCCGCAGCGATCGGCGGCCGTACTGCCAAGGCCGGGCACACCGTCGAGGTGGTCAGCCGCGATCCCGCCAAGGCGCGCGTCTCGACCTTCCTCGAAAGTCTCGAGCTGCGTCCGTTCGATGTTGGCGGTTTGCACATGGCCCAGACGCTCGAGGCGCTCGGCCTGATGATGATCGGCCTGGCCAAAAACGGCGCCGGCACCTGGGACTTCGCCATGAACGTCGATCTCGGTTGATCGGACGAGATCCGACGTAATGGAAATGGAAACGGAGAGACTACGATGAGCATCGAAACGAATGTTCAGACTGTGAAGGACTTCTTCGCCGCGATCGGCCGCGGCGACAGGGAGGGGCTGCTGGCGCGGGCCTCCGAGATGGCCGTGAGCCCCAGGCCCTGACCCATCGACACCGATGCCACGCGAAACGATTCGTAAGGTCAGCGAATACGTTGAACAGCGGCAACGCTTTGGCGAAGCTCCAAATGGTCGGTCAGGCGTTACGAAATGGATTTGAGATGCGCAGTCGGCCATCGATCACCATCCCGTCCTGCATATCTTCTGACCACAGAGTTTTGCTGCCCGTCTGCACTGCGGAGGTAATTATCAACGCGTCAAAAATCGCATATCTATGGGCCAAAGTCGTCAAGGAGGAGCAATCAGCTTGGAGGCCGGATTGTCTCCGTGGTGAAATTTCAGGATTACGCCGTCCCGCTTGCTGAGGGCATCGACCTTTTGCTAACGTCCGACCATGGAGGGGGCCCTCCAGGAGAAGAGACGACATGGCGTCATTCATGATCAAGGTTGCCGGCGAGGGTTTGGTCGCGGCCGCCCACCGGTTGGCCGATTCCGGTCCGACGACCGGCTATGCCATCATCTATGAGGTGCAAAATGTGCCCGAAGGTGTTCCCATCGAAACGGTGATCACCGCGTTCAAAGCCTTTCAGGCTCCCAAAGATCGTTACGAAATAGACTTTTCCGAGCTTACGGTCGCTGGCTGATTGGTGGCAATGATGCAAGGAGCCGACGGCTGTGCCGAGCATCCATTGGAGGCAGCCGATCGTCTCTTTGCCATTGCTATCTCCAGACATCACGCCGGCGATTTGCCCGGCGCGGTTTCGCATTACCGGCAGGTCGCGGCCTTGCGGCCGGAAGAGGGGCCGCCGCTGATCAATCTTGGCCTGGCTTGGCAAGGGTTGGGGCGGTCCGACTTGGCGCTGGGCGCTTTTCGTCGGGCGCTTTGCCTGGACCCCGGCAATTCCGCCGCTTGGGGCGCGCAAGGCGGGGCGTTTCTGGACAGGGGTCAGGCGGTTCTGGCGATCCCGTCTCTTGGTCGGGCCGTATGTCTCGACCCCTGGGATGTCGGCGCGCACAACAATCTTGGAAACGCCTTGGCGGCGCAAGGACGCACCGAGGCGGCGACGCTGGCGTTCCGTCGCGCCGTGGTTCTCGGGCCGGACAATCCGCAGCCTTACAACAATTTGGGGGCGGCGCTGGTCGAATCCGGTGCTGCCGCCGAAGGGCTCATCGCTTGTGTCCGCGCCTTGCTTTTGCAGCCCGACAACGCGCAAGGGGAAAACAATCTGGGCAATGCCCTGATGGAGTTGGCGCGATCCGACGAGGCGATCGCCGCCTTTCTCCGGGCTTTGACGCTGCACCCCGGCTTTCTCGAGGCCTGTCTCAATCTGAGTGGCGCCCTGATCGACCAGGGAGGCTGTCGCGATGCTGTCCGGGTTTGCCTGCGCGCCATCAGCCTCCTACCCGACGATGCCAAAGCTTATAACAACCTCGGGAACGCGCTGCGTGGCTTGGGCGCGCTTGACGCTGCCGCCGGCGTCTTTCGACAGGCTCTCTTGCTGGCGCCCGATGACGCCGAGATCCATTACAACGCATCGGCGGTTTTGCTGAAATTGGGACGATTGCAGGAAGGCTGGGCCGAGTTCGAGTGGCGAAAACGGAAAGAGGGTAGCGTCTTTCGTCAAACGCCGCTGCCGGGGCCGGAATGGAGTGGCGAAGCGCTGGATGGACGAACCTTGTTGCTTTATGCCGAGCAAGGATACGGCGATGTCCTGCAATTCGTCCGATATGCTCCCCTTCTTGCCGCGCATGTCGAAGGACCGGTGCTGCTTCGGGTTTATCCGTCCCTGGTTCGCTTGCTGTCCAATCTTCCCGGCGTCGCCGCCGTCCTGTCGTCCGATGATCCGCTGCCGGCCTATCATTGCCACCTGCCCCTGATGAGTCTGCCGCAACGGCTGGGAACGACCATGGAAACCATCCCCGCCGAGGTTCCCTATTTGTTTGCCGCCCCCGGGGCGGTGCAACACTGGCGGGATCGTCTTGCCGGCTTGCCTGGGCGAAAGGTTGGGTTGGTGTGGGCCGGAGACCCCCGCAGGCATGAGCGAACCACCTGTTTGATGGATCAAAGACGCAGCCTGACCCTGGCGGCGTTCGACGACTCCTTGCGGATCGACGGTCTTCACTGGATCAGTCTGCAAAAGGGTGTGGCGGCGGAGCAGGCGCGAACGCCACCGCCGGGGACCGTTTTGGTCGATTTTATGGGCGAGATCGATGATTTCGCCGACACGGCGGCCGTGGTGTCGGCGCTTGACCTGGTGGTTACGGTCGATACGGCGGTCGCTCATCTTGCCGGCGCGCTCGGCAAGCCGGTTTGGATCCTGTCGCGATTCGACGGCTGTTGGCGTTGGTTTGAAGCGCGCACCGATTCGCCTTGGTATCCGCCGGCCCGCCTCTACCGGCAAGCGTCGTGGGGCGACTGGACATCGGTCTTGGCGGATCTTGCCGCGGATCTGCGGGCGATGGTGGCTGAAAAATTGCCGCTGGGACAATAGACCCTTCGACGGAGGCGCGCGGTTGCATTATCTTTCGCCGTCGTGACGACCTTCGATACAAACCTCTGGCGACCCCGCTTTTCCCGATCGGCCATTTCGCTGTCGATCGTGATGCATGTCTTATTGGTCTATGTTCTTCTGAACGAGGAACTGTTATGGGCCAAATTGAAGGCCGCCGACGCGCAGCAGGTCATTGTCGAATTGGTTCCCGAGACGCCGAAGCCGCGTCCGCCCAACCCGCCACCTCCCCAGATCGACGAGACGAAACCGGAGCCGCCAAAAGCCGAGGCGCCGAAGCCCGAAGCCCCGAAACCCGAGGCCGTGGAGCCGCCGTCGCTGACGGTTCCTCAGCTTCTTCCCGGGCGATTGGCTGAGCGCTCATCCGTTCCTCATCCGGCCTCTCGCAATGGGGCCGGGGGAGAGGGGCAAGCCCTCGCCATGTCGTCGGGGCCGGGATTCACCTTGCTGCCGAAGGAGCAGACCAAGGCGGGGCGGCCGGGTTCGACGGGACAGGAAGGGCCGGAACTCACCCAGAGCGAACAAGACGTCATCCTTGCCCAGGTCCTGAAATATTGGAATGTCAACTTTCATGCCCCCGAAGCCCATGGACTGGTGTTGGAAGGTGTTTTCTATGTTCAGGCCGACGGTACGTTGGCGTCGCCATTCAACAAGAACGATCCTTGGAATCCCGCTGCGGTGGTGAGGGGATATGCCGAGCTGGCGCGTGCAGGAACCTCCTTCCGGAAGGATGCGATGGACGGATTTCTTCTGGCGCTGCGTCTATGCCAACCGTTGCAATTGCCGTCCAGCAAAGGCGCATGGCCACGAAAAATCGTGATTCGGTTCGCCTTCGATTCGCTTTAACCTGAATTTGGCAGATGAACCACAGAGGCACAGAGAATGTAGAGGAAAAACAAAGACTTTGTCGAATAGCTCTCGTCAGCTTTCGGGTGAGCCTTCGGGTTCCCGTGACATTTTGAAAAATCTCTGAGTTCTCTGTGTCTCTGTGGTGAATTGCTCTTTTTAGGTTAAGGCAAGGAGCGAACCTTGCCGCGAGGGGTGCGAATGGAATCGATAAAGTCCTGCATGTCTTGACTGGGCGGCGGCGTGACCAGGCTGACCAGCAGGGTGGTCATGAAGGCCACGGGAATACCGAAAAGCCCCGCCGCGATATTGCGAACGCCGAGGAGCGGTGGAATCGCCCCAACCTGGGTCAAGACGATATAGGCGAGACAGACCGTCCAGCCGGCGATCATGCCGGCCACGGCACCGTGGTCGGTCGCCCGCTTCCACCAGACGCCAAGGACCAGGGCGGAAAACAATCCTGATGCGGCCAGGGAAAAGGCCCAGCCGACGACCGTGACGATCCCGGCCGGCCGGCTGGCGGCCACCCAGGCGGCGAGGATCGCCGCCGCCA
>DATNIV010000420.1:0-2916 GCA_035604255.1 Telmatospirillum sp.
GTGAAACCTATACCGACGCGTTGGGCGTGGTACTTTGGGAAAATATTCCCGTCCAACTTGACGAAATTCGTCAAATCGAAGTGATCAAGGGGCCGAACTCGGCACTCTACGGATTCAATGCGGGATCCGGCGTGATCAATATCGTCACCTTCAATCCGCAGTTCGATGGCATCAACGCCGAGCGTTTGACCATCGGCAGCGACGGCTCGCAAAAGGCATCAGCCGTGCGTACGGGCCGTTGGGAGGACGGTGGCGTTCGGCTTTCCGGCGGCTGGAGCAAGGAGCCGGAAACGGAGTTCCATCCCGCTTTTAGCGGCGATCACGCGGCCATCAGCAATCCCTCGATCAATCGAATGGTCAATTTGGATGGGCAGACGGCGCTCGACGACCGTTCGGAGATGCGGGTGCAAACCTCGGTAACCGACGGTGGCATGCGCGGCATGTATCTCATGCCGTTCTATATCAATCTGATGCTGGCCGCCGGCAAACTCGAATATTCTCGTGATACGGGTTTTGGCCAAACCGAAGCCAGCCTCATGCACAATCATTTCGATGTTGGTCAATATCGGCATTCCTTGGCCAGCGGTTCGCTGTCCAACGATGTCACCGTTGCCAAACTCCAGCACCACTTCAAGATTGGCAGCGCCGATATCCTGCGGTTCGGCGGCGAATATCGCCGCGACGAGATGCCCAGCTTTCCGGCGCATGGGGCGCATCTCATGTCCCAAGACGCCGCCGCCAGTGGCATGTGGGATCACGCCTTCGCGGACGACCTCAGCGTTCTCTCGGCGCTTCGAGGGGATCGCTTCTGGATGAACCGACAAGGCCCCTTGCTCGACGGAACACCTTGGAACAATGAAACTTATGACCGCTCCCTCTATGGATGGAGCTACAACACCGCTTTGGTCTGGCGCCCCTCCCCGCTCGATTCGGTTAAGCTTTCCGCGGCACGCGGCTTGACATTACCCAGTCTGCTTGAATTCGGCGTGATGAATTCGCTGACGGTCCCGTTCCTGCCCCCTTATGCCCCCACCGCGCGTTTGCTGTCGATCGGCAACCCGGACTTGCAGCCAACCAAGGTCACGCATTACGAACTGTCTTATGAGCGGGCTCTTGCCGACGGAACGGCCAGCGGAAAGGTCGCCGTTTTTCGCCAGTTGGTTTCTGGTTTGCGCGACTTATCGGCAACCGCAATGATCGAACCGCCGCCGACACCGACATTGCTCTCAAGCTATGTCAATAGCGGTGGCGCTCATATCAATGGCCTCGAACTCGACGTCAAAGGCCAGTTCAACGAAAACTGGCGATGGAAAGCCAATTATAGCGCCGAGGTGGCCGTCGACACCGCCGAGAGCGACCAATTTCACAACTTCAGCCGTTCGACGCCTCGGCATAAGGCGAATCTGTCACTGGGGTGGAATTTCGGCCCCTGGGAAACCGATAGCTCGTTACGGTATGTCTCGCGCACCGAAATGCCAGAACAGGTGGCCTTCGGCGTCTACACTCTCGTGCCGGTCAAAGTGACCGTCGCGGTCAGCCAGCGCGTCGCCTACAGCCTCAACCCGGCCTTGCGTCTTGAGGTCAACGCATACAGCGCCTTCGCCGACAATCCGGTCGCCAGCGAAAAGCGCCGTGTGCTGTTTTCGGTGATCGCCAACTATTGACGCGATCAGGACGTCTTCGCCGAGAGAGCGGCCACCCTCACCTTGACCACGACCTTGCGAATGGCCGCCGGTTCGCCGACACAACCGGCGGGACGATGGACATCGGACGGAAAGAAGATGGCGAAACTTCCAGGTTTCATCACCACGGAGGCTTCGTTCTCGCAGTCCTGATAAAATAGCAGATCGCGATCTGCGAGCAGGTCCTCGGCGACCTTATTGTTGCCCGTGTCGACGGCGAAACCGATCTTCTCCTGACCGCGAAACAGGAATTGAACGTCGATATAGGTGCGATGCACTTCCGGCTTGTTGTCGTTGAACGGCTTCGTCGTCAGATCGATGACCTGGAAGAAGATGTCGTCGCCCTCCACATCGTGGCGCCCGGTGGCCAAGGTGGCGAAATCGGTGTCCTTCAACAGGGACAACGCCACCTGCAACGGGCGCGGAAGAGAGGGGAACAAGTCTTGGCAGCGATGGACGTCACCGAAAATCATCTTCAGTCTCCTTTTGGCGTTACCGGCCCCGAACGCAGTTGATCAACGACTTTCCCGCCGCGACATTTTCGACATTGCTCGCGATGGTTTGCCGCCGCCGCGCCACCATGCCGTCGGTCCAGCCGGACATGTGCGGCGTCATAGTGACATTGGACAACGCCTGAAACGGCCGATGGGCCGGAAGAACGCCCGAGGATTCTCCCGCCCGCGGATAGACATACCAAGTGTCGATCACGGCGCCGCCGATTCGCTTCGCCGACAAGGCCTCGTACAAGGCGTCTTCGTCGATGACCGGTCCCCGCCCCACATTGATCACCACCGCATGCGGCCGCATGGCGGCGAAGGCGTCCTTTCCCAGCAGACCGGTGGTCGCCGGCACATGAGGAAGTCCGCAGACGATAAAATCCGCTTGGGCGCAGAACGCGTTCAATTGATCGAGCGAATATACCTCGGCGATGGGCGCTTCGGCCGGAACGGGGCCACGATTGGCGACAATGACCCGCATGCCGAAAACGTCGGCCAGCCGCGCGATATGCTTGCCGATATGGCCGTACCCCAGAATGCCGACCGTCCGCCCGGCCAATTCACCATGGAGGGATCCGGCGCGGGCCGACCAATAGGCCCATTCGCCAAGCCGCAATTGCTCGTCGGCGTGGTTCATCGGCACGGTATGGCGGAGCATGGCGGCGATGACATATTCGCCGATCGCCACCTCATGCCCATAGCAATTGCAGATCGGAATCGCCGGCGGCAACCGCGTC
>DATNIV010000421.1:0-3363 GCA_035604255.1 Telmatospirillum sp.
GTCATCAACAGACCGGTTTCCATCTGCGTGCGATGCAAGGCATCCTGAAGATGGAAAGGAAGCGAGACAAAGGCCAGCATTTGCCCGGCGAAGGCGCAGAACGAGGCGGTGATCGACAGGGCGAAGACGGGATTGCGCAACAGGTCGATCGGCAGCAAAGGCGCCGGACGGTGCAATTGGCGGAACACCAGGACAATGCCGACGGCGATTGCCGCGCCGACTTGCAGGGCGACGGCTCCCACCGCCCGGCCATGCCCGAGCGCGTCGATCGCCGTAATCAACAGTCCGAAGGTGAGCGCATTGAGCAGCGCGCTCGGCACATCGAACCGCCGGCCAGAGCCATGCGGGTCGGGCAGACAGCGGGCGGCCACCAGGGCGATGGCGCCAATCGGCAGATTGACGGCGAACAGCCAGGGCCAACTTCCCATTTCCAGGATAATGGTGGCGATGCTGGGGCCGATCACCGCTGAGGCGGCGACCACGAGAGCGTTGATGCCGATGCCCTGGCCGAGCAGGTGCGGCGGATAGGTAAAGCGGACCAAGGCCGTGTTGACGCTCATCATGCCGGCGGCGCCCAACCCCTGAAACGCGCGGGCGATGACGAGGCTGACCAAACCGTCGGCTTGCGAACAGGCCAGCGACGCAAAGGTGAACAGCAACAGGCCGGCGGTGAAAACGCGGCGATAGCCGATGCCGTCGCCCAGCGAAGACAAGGGCAGAAGCGCCATCACGATGGTCAGTTGATAGGCATTGATCACCCAGATGGATTCGACGCTCGAGATTTGCAATTGCCGGGCGATCGTGGGCAAGGCGACATTGGCGATGGTGCCATCCAGCACCGCCATGGCGATCCCGAGAGCGATGGCCACGACAGCGAATGTGCGGCGGGGCAAGGGCAGCCCCTGATGCGCCGCCTCGGCGGTGGGAAGCAGTGGATGTGTCAACGGTTGATCGTCAGCATGCCCTGGGGGTGGTAGCGCTCGCCGGCCGTTGCGCCGCTTGGAAAAGCCTCGTTCAGGCGCCGCAGGTCGTCCGGCGTCAGAGTGACGGTCAAGGCCCCCAGATTTTCCTCCAGAAAAGGCACTTGCTTGGTTCCGGGGATTGGAACGATATCGTCGCCTTGCGCCAGAACCCAGGCCAGCGCCAATTGCGCCGCCGTGCAACCGTGTTCCCGGGCCAAATCCTGGACCGTTTCGGTTCGGCGTAGATTCTGCGCAAAGTTTTCGCCGGAAAAACGCGGATGATGACGC
Source organism: Telmatospirillum sp. (assembly GCA_035604255.1). Classification (GTDB taxonomy): domain Bacteria; phylum Pseudomonadota; class Alphaproteobacteria; order Rhodospirillales; family Magnetospirillaceae; genus Telmatospirillum. The sequence continues at coordinate 1,251 of DATNIV010000421.1, forward strand.
CGCCAATCCTCGTCCGGAATATCTTCGGGGCGGCGGAATCGTCCGGTGAGAAAGCCGCGACCCAACGGGCTGTAAGCGACAAAACTCATGTTGAGGGATCGGCAGGTGGCGAGAATTTGCGCCTCCGGATCACGGCTCCACAGGGAATATTCGGTTTGCAACGCGGTGATCGGATGGACTGTGGCGGCCCGATGGAGCGTGGCCGGTGCCGCTTCCGACAGGCCGAGATGGCGGACTTTGCCTTGGCGCACCAGATCGGCCATGGCGCCGACGGTTTCTTCAATTGGCGTTTTGGGATCGACCCGATGCTGGTAATAGAGGTCGATGACCTCGACGCCAAGCCGTTGTAAACTGGCTTCGCAGGCTTTTCTGACATAGTCGGGACGGCCGTCGACGCCTAAGAATTCCCCATTCGGACCGCGAACATTGCCGAATTTCGTGGCGAGAACCACTTGGTCGCGGCGTCCTTTCAGGGCGCGTCCAAGCAGTCGTTCATTGTGGCCGTAGCCGTACATGTCGGCTGTATCGAGCAGCGTAACGCCGAGATCGATGGCACGGTGGATGGTGGCGATGGATTGTTCCTCGGTGCCTCCGGCATAGAATTCCGACATTCCCATGCAACCGAGGCCAAGTGCGGAAACAGCGAGATCCGGGGCGAGATGTCGGATGCGCATGATGGCGTTTCTTTCGCAAAAAAAAGGCAGGCCGCGAAGGTTCGGGCCGAACCTATTATGCCAGCTTTTTCGGCACTTCGTTACCGTTGCTGGCGTCAGCGTGAGAAATCCGGGCTCAAGATCGAATGCTTGCCGAAAATCAAGGCGGTTCGTATGGGGTTACATCCATCCTGGCGCCTTCCATATATGAGAGACGTGATGAGCAATATTCAACCTTTCGATCTGCGTCCGCTTCTGGCTCGAGGCGTTGATCCTTTGCAAACGGTGGTCGAACGTGCGCAATTGGTGGGAGGAGATGACGCCCTTGTGCTCGACGCGCCTTTCAATCCCATGCCCTTACGCCGTGTTTTGGCGAAAATGGGTTTTTCCTCGACGGCGAACAAAGTGGGTGAGGGGCATTGGCGCGTTTCTTGTCGGCGCGATGGGCTGGGCCATATCGAGGGTCGGCTCACCGACGAGGACTGTCAGGGCTTGCCCGATGTTGGGGCGCCTGTTCACCCTGCCGCCGACGGAGTGCATATCGACGTGCGCGGCATGACCGCGCCTCGGCCGATGCTGGCCATTCTCCGGTTGTGCGCAGCCCTCGGCGAAGGAATTGACATCATCGTTCATCATGACCGGGACCCCATTTATCTCTATCCCGAATTGGCTGAATTGGGTTGGGACGTCGAGCCTCTCGAAGGAGAGCCGGGCGAGGTGAGGCTTCGCTTGCGCCAGGGAGGCGATCGATGATCTTCGGCGACTTCATGATGGGAGCCCGCAGCCGGCTGTTGCCGCCATCGATTCCCTTTCGGTTCTTCGGCGCGGCTGTCTTTTTCCAAATCGCCGCCTGGGGGTTGATCGCGGTTTATGCCGAGGAATTGCCGGGTTATCTCGGTGGTCCCGGCGAGATGCTGGCGGCGTTGCATCTGGTGACCCTGGGTGTCGCGCTGATGACCGCCATGGGGGCCTCCTTTCAGTTGCTGCCGGTGGTGACCAAAAAGCCATTGCATTCGGTCGGCGCCTGCAAAGTGACCTATTGGTTGTTTCTGCCCGGCGTCTTGATGCTGACCCACGGCATGGGGCATCAACAACTTTGGGCGATGGAGGGCGGGGGGACTTTGGCGGTGGTCGGCATTTTTCTGTTCGCCGGCCTGGTGATCGACAATCTTCGTCAGATGAGCGATCTACGGGTGGTGACCGATCATGTCTGGGTGGCGATCGCCAGCTTGCTGCTCTTGGCGGTTCTCGGCCTCACGCTGCTTGCCGATTTCCGCGCCGGTTTTCTGTCCGATCATGTCGCCGTCGCCATGGCCCATGCCGTGGTCGCCGCCTATGGCTTCATGGGCATGCTGGCCTTGGGGTTCAGCTTCCTTCTAATTCCCCTATTCGGTCTGTCGTCGCCCCCTGACGAGACGAATGGCCGCAGTGCCGCTTATGTCATCACCGCGGGATTGCTG
>DATNIV010000422.1:0-3309 GCA_035604255.1 Telmatospirillum sp.
GTTCGACCGCAGCATTCGCCATCGAGGCCTTGGCCCTGCGTGTCGCCCATGGCCTGCGTGTCGCCGGGATACCAACGTCCGAGAAGAGCGGGGCCTTGGCGCGTCGGCTCGGCGTGCCGCTCACCGGCTTCGCCAATCATCATCGCATCGATATCACCATCGATGGCGCCGACCAGGTCGAGCGTGGCTCGTTGAGCTTGGTCAAAGGGCTTGGCGGCGCGCTGTTGCGTGAAAAGCTGGTGGCGAGCGCCAGTGACCGGATGATTGCCGTTCTGCCGCGATAGCCGCTAGGGTTGGGTTATTGGCCTTCTCGGCCATAGTCCTCCGTCTTCGGATGGCTTCCATGGATCGGCGGTTCCCCACCGCCCGAGCCAAACTCCGCCGACCCGCCCCCCCGGGTCGGCGGGTTCTTTTTGATCGTTTCGCCGGCGTCGCCCTGCTACTCGTGCTTCATCTCCCATTCCTCCAGCGACAGACCAAGCGCCGCGACCGCTTCTTCAAGATAATCGGCAAGGAGTGGCGTGCCGATCAGATAATCGGCTTCCGACGACGTCCGGCTCTTTCGCGCTTGGGCCATCGCGTTTCGCCAATCGTCCTTGTCGAAATCTCCCCTGCCGATCCAGGTGAGAGCCAGAAGCTCCTCCTGTTCGTCGGTATTCAGTCCTTCGATCACGTCGCGGAGTTCCTGAAGCGTCGGGTTGTCGGGCGTATCCAAAAGGATATCGCTCTCACCATCATCGGTGGGGTTTGAGCCGGAGTCTCCGTCATCGGCCGGAACCTCGGCATCGAATTCGCGCGCCTTCTCGATGATGTAGGTGAGCTTTTCGAGTGGAATGGTCAGCATGGTTGAGCGTCCTGATGAACAAGGAGGGACGGGCTATTGGCCTACCGATGGTGAAGACCGATCGGGAATGCGGGTTGCCGCGTGAACGCGCATTCGGAGTGCAAAGCATGGTTGAGCAATGCGATTACAGAAATATATAGTAAAACATTTTTACAAGTTGCGCATTTATCATATTGAAATTGCTTAGTTGGATTTGTTCATTCCTGTGTGATGTCGGCAGCACTTGCTTGCGTGCCGTGTTGCTTCCTCACTGTGTTCTTGAGCCTGTTTTGCACATTGTCCGGCCTCTTCGTGGTGACCGTCGGCGTGAAATTTGGCGGCTTCATAATGTTTTTGTGCGGCCATCTCATGGCAGTTGGCGGCGCTCGTGTGAGCGTCAGGCACCAGCGCGGTGGACTTTGACGTGGTCTGTGTTTCTGTTATGGCTTGGGTCACTGGCATCGCACATCTCCTGGCCGGTGCTGAAAAATAGGAATGTCACCATTTGTAGTGAGTGGCACACGGCGGCTAAAGCGTCGGAAACTACTCAGGGCCTCTCGATCAGTAGCTAAGATGATAAAATTGTTATATTTTTTTATCGGTCGCCCTGTCCCTATTGGCGACGTTCGCGTTGGAGACGCATGACCCTTCGTTCATCGAACAGCGGCGTTGGCCGAAACCGGTTGACCGGCCTCTCGGGCCGGTTGCTCGTCGGGCTGGTGGTCGCCATCGCCGTTGCCGCCGCCGTGGCGCCGAGTCTGTTCCCCATTGGTCCGCGACTGGGCGAAGACGGTCGGAAAATCGCGGTCGTCGTCATCTTCATCGGAAGCTATTTGGCTCTGGCCATCGGCCGAATTCCTGGCCTCTCCATCGAACGGGCCGGCATTGCGCTGGTCGGTGCCAGCCTTATGGTCGCATCGGGAGCCTTGCCGATGGAGGATGCCTATAAGGCGGTGGACCTTGAGACGATCACGCTGCTTCTCGGTGTGATGATCGTCGTTGCCAATCTGCGTCTGTCCGGCTTTTTCGCCATCGCCAATGCCTGGGTCATGGAGCGCGCCAAGGCGCCGTGGATCCTGCTCTCGGGGGTTGTCGCGACCTCCGGTCTGTTTTCAGCCTTCCTGGTCAATGACGCCATCTGCCTGGTGCTGGCGCCGTTGGTGTTGGAGTTGACGCGCGCCATGGGGCGACGGCCGGTGCCTTACCTCTTGGCGGTGGCGATGGCCTCGAACATCGGGTCGACGGCGACGATCACGGGGAATCCGCAGAATATCATCGTCGGAAGTCTCTCCCATATTCCTTACACCAAATTCATCCTGACATTGGGGCCGATCGCCGTGATCGGATTGGTCGTCACGGTGGTCCTCGTCGGGCTGTTTCACCGCGACGAGTTCACTGATGCCAGGCCGTTGAAGGCGTTGAAACCGGTCATCAAAGTCAATCGCGTCCTGGTGATCCGCACATTGCTGGCGACAGCCGCGATGATCGCGCTGTTCTTCGCCGGGATCGCGCCGGCAAAGGCGGCCATCATCATAGGCGGTCTGCTGTTGCTGACCCGACGCTTGAAAAGTCGAAGAATCTACGGGGAAATCGATTGGGCGCTGCTGCTGATGTTCGCCGGTCTCTTCATCATCGTTGCCGGCGCGGAGCGAACGCTTCTGACTCCAGATCTCATCGCCGATGTCGGGCGACTTCACCTCGACCAGATCCCTTTGCTCTCTGCCGTGACGGCAGTGCTGTCCAATCTGGTCAGCAATGTGCCGGCTGTCCTGGTCATGAAGCCGTTTGTCGAGTCGCTTGGCAATCACGATGCCGCATGGTTGGTCATCGCCATGGCATCGACGCTCGCCGGCAATTTCACCGTATTGGGTTCGGTCGCCAATCTGATCGTTGTTCAAAAAGCGGCCGCCGGTGGCGTCGACATCGGATTCTGGGACTACTTCAGAGTCGGTGCGCCGCTGACCGTGATCACCCTCGTCATCGGGACGCTGTGGCTATGATGTCGCTCGTGAAAAAATACGGCGAGCGAAGCGAGTGACTTTTCTCTCCCAACTATGATGTCATTCCGCAAGTTTTTTGCGGATAGACTGCAATTCAATCTGTCGTTCCGAGCTTGTTTTTGGATAAGTCATTTTAAGCTTGGAAAGTGTGTCGACAACAATGCTTGATACAATGAGTCTGGCATTTTTCTTGTCATCGGCTGGGACGATGTACCAAGGGGCGTCACTTGTGCTTGTTGCGCTGAGGCATTCTTCATAAGCTTTCATGTAATGAGTCCAGAAATTTCGTTCCTCAATGTCCGCAATGCTGAATTTCCAGTTCTTTTCCGGTTTGTCGATACGGTCGAGAAACCGCTTCCGCTGCTCCTCTTTCGACAGATGGAGGAAGAATTTGACGACTCGGGTTCCGTTGTCATGCAGGTGTCTTTCCAAATTCGCAATGGAACGATAGCGGTCATGCCAGATCGTTTCCTTATCGGTGTCCGG
>DATNIV010000423.1:0-3749 GCA_035604255.1 Telmatospirillum sp.
CCAGTATCCCGGTGGTGATGCAGATCATTATCATCCTCTGGATCATCACCGGCCTGCAGGTGTTTTTCACCGGCGGCGGTCCCAAGACCACGGCTTTGACGCCCATCGTCATCGCCCATGCGGTGGCGATCGGCGCCGACCCCATGGCCTTCGCCCTGATTTTGGGCATGAATATGCCCCATCAGTATCTGTTGCCGGTGACCAATATGCCCAACGCCGTGGCTATGGGCAGCGGCCACATCACCTCGCAGGAGATGATGAAGACCGGAGCCGTGATGAGCATCCTGGCCGCCGCCTTCATGACCGTCGTGGCGCTGACCTATTGGACCTGGCTCGGTTTGACGGGGTAACCGGCGTCCCGGCGCCGCCCGGAGGCCGGAAAGGGGAGGTCCTCCGGGCGGGGCAGACGCTGGATCTACTGATAGCGCGCGATAATTGTGGCCAAAGTTCCGTCAGCTTTCATTTCCGCGCCCACTTTTTTCATCTTGGCGACGAGCTCAGGGCTACAATCTTTGGAACAGGCAACATATTGCTTGGCTGAGCTCAGAGGGGGGCCGATGACGAATTTACCGGCATCGGCTCTTCCTTTTAGAAAATATTTAATTTCGGCATCGCTGGAAAACCAGGCGTCTATGCGGCCAGAGACCATCATATCGGGAACGTTTTTCTGAAGAATATTTGTAACTGTCGTGATATTTCCGGCGGGAACCCCTTCATCAAGCAGTGTTTTATGCTGCGCGGCACCAAGTACAGCGACCACTTGCTTATTATCTATTTTAACGTCAGCAAAGCTATTAATCGGTTTTCCCAACGACGCAAATGTATTATTCATCGTGAACACTGAAAACAACCAAGTGTAACGATCTTCACGTTCCGGAGTACGGGAAAAACCCGTTATAAGCAGGTCCTTGCCGGCGGCCACATCTTCTTGTGCTCGTTTCCATGGCACAAACGTGATTTTGCCTGTCAGACCGGCCCGTCTTAGAGCCTCCAAAGCCGCATCAGCCATTATTCCGCGTTCATCGGCAGCGCTCGCCTGCGGCGGCCCGTCTGGGGCATACACTGTGATTGTGGTATTTTGTGCAAATGCAACGAAGGGAAGTATCAGAAGAACTGGCAGCAAGATAGATTTGATAGAAACATGCATGGTGCCCTCCAATGATCTCTCTTGCTGCTAGTGGTAAAAATCTGACACTTAGCCTCCTCGTCATTCCCGCTTTCGCGGGAATGACGGCAAAGGGTATTATCCGTTAGATTTTCACCACTAGATCAGCAAGATATTCTGCTTAATGGAAATATATTACTTTCCACCGACTTGCAGAAATTCAATCCAATTCGGATTTTTGCCGGTTTCCGCATGTTGAACGGGTTTCAGCGCGCCGCTGCGGTGATCAATCGCATAGACCGTCATCGCATCGGACTTCTGGCCGACCGCCAGCAGATAGCGGCCTTGCGGATCGATACCGAACCCGCGGGGCTGGGTTTCGGTCGGAGTGCGTCCGATCAGGGTCAGGTGACCGGTTTTCTTATCGACGCGAAACCCGGCGAGACTGTTCGATGTGCGCTCGGACACGAAGAGAAAGCGTCCGTCGGGGGTTATATGCAGGTCGGCGGTGGCGGGTGCGGCGGCCAGATCGTCGGGAGCCACCCGGACCGTTTGCAGCGGAGCCAGCGTTCCCTTGGCCTTGTCGAAGGCATAGACGTCAAGCGTGCCGCCCAACTCATTGGTTGCGTAAAGGAAGCGGTGGTCGGGAGAGAACACGAGAAAACGCGGTCCGGCGCCTTTCGCGGTGTCGACCGACGGTGGCGTGTTGGGGGTCAGGCGGCTGGTCGCCGCATCGAAGCGATACTGCAGAATGATGTCGCCGCCCAAATTGGTGGCAAACACGTATTTGTTGCTTGGGTCGGCCAGGATCGCATGGGCCATCGGCTTGGTCGCAATGACCTGAACGGGCGTGGGATTGACGGCGCCCTTGGCATTGAGCCGGTTGGTCGAGATCAGATTACCCCCATAGGAGGCCCCGAACAGCGTGCGCCCCGTACGGTCCAGCGAGAGATAGGCCATGCTGTCGGCCAGCGGCTGAGTTGCACCAACGCTCAGACGGCCGGAGGTGCGGTCGATGTCGAACTGGCTTACCGAATAGGGCTTCGAGCGCAACCCGGCGTAAAGGCGGCGATGGTCCGGGCTGATCGCCATCGGCATCACCGTTCCGCTCACCGGCATCCTCTGCACCAGCGCGACGGCGCCGCTACCCTCATCAAGCGAGAACACGTCGATTTCCGGACTGTCCGCGCAGGACACATAGGCAACGGTTCCGGCATGCGCGGCGAAAGCCGTCCCAATCAATGCGGCCCACACCAATCCAATCCCGCCAAGTTTCCTCATCGCCCATTCCTCCCGTTTCGGCAGCCTGTGCTGAAAAGCCAGCTTTTGCGCCGGATTGAGAGTATGGTAGCGCTGTCATAAGTGGTCGGCAAGGTTTTTCGGCACAAGCGACCACCGCGCGTCATGCATCCGGATGACCCGGGGCGGGCGGTTTCGTCAGCGATCTGCCAGCGCCAGCTTGGCGCCGAGCGCGACGAAGGCGGCGGCGAAGCTGCGCCGCATCCATGTCAGGACACGCGGCCGGGCGATGACATGATCGCGGACGGCGGCGGCGCACAGTCCGTAGCCGACGAAGACGACGAAGGTCATCGCCATGAAAACGGCGCTCAAGGTGAGCATGCGGGACAGAGGATGCGTCTCGCCCGCGTTGACGAACTGCGGCAGGAAGGCCAGAAAGAAAATCGATAGTTTCGGATTGAGGATATTGATCAGGATGGCGGTGACGGTCACCTGCAGGGTCGACCGAGCGCCGACCTCTTTTTCCACCTTCAACGCGCCATGCTCGCGCAAAGACGTCCACGCCATATAAAGAAGATAGGCGACCCCAAGATATTTGAAGGTTTGAAAGGCAAGCGCGCTGGTGTGCAAAAGCGCCGCCAGTCCCATGATCGCGGCAGCCATGTGGGGCACGATGCCGATCGTGCAGCCGAAGGCGGCGACGACGCTGGCGCGCGACCCGCGCGAGAGCCCGGCGGCCAGCGTGTAGAGAACGCCGGTTCCAGGCGAGGCGACGATGATGAGGGAGGTCAGCAGAAACTCGATGCTCATGGCGCAGGTGTCCCGTCGATGATACTGCGGCAGGGTGGCGCCAATGGACCTTATTCGGCAAGGGGATAATGCGGCCGAGCAGGAAGACGATTTCACTCCGTCTGTGCCGCCTTCCTCTTCCTCAGGCCGAGCCCGCCAAGCCCCATCAGCGCCACGCCGAACAGCGGCAGGGCGGCGGGGAGTGGGACCGGTGATACGGTGGCGATAAAGCCGTTGCCTTCATCAGTCGGGCCGGCAATGGTTCCTGCCCCATTGATCGCCTCTGCGTAAAGTGCAGTTTGTCCATAGGTGTTAAGAAAGCTGAAGACACCTGTGTTGCTGTCGTAGACAAACCCTTCGGAACCTGTCGTGGTGAAAGCGTATCCAGTCACCAGACCGGCTTTGTTGATTCCCGTCGGAGTCGCAAAGGTTGCGTCCGGGACGGAAAAGGTTGCGATATCATAAGTTTGTGCCTGCGCAGCCGCACTGATCCCGAGAACGAGCGCGCCGAGAGCATAGGCGGGAAATCTGGTCTTCTGACGAAAATTCATCATTCATTCCCCCTCTGGATCGATCCACCGAAAAAACAGGCGAAACAACACCGGAGCCGACAGAC
>DATNIV010000424.1:0-4882 GCA_035604255.1 Telmatospirillum sp.
TGGATCGCCAAGCTGCTGCGCAGCAAGAACTTCGCGATCGACTGCGTCTATGACGGCGAGGATACCGACAACGCCTTGCGGACCAACGAATTTTCTCTGGTCATCCTCGATTTGTCACTCCCCAAGATGGATGGCCTCGAAGTCTTGAGACGACTCCGCCAGCGCAACAACGCCGTGCCCGTCATCATCCTGACCGCGAACGCCAGCCTGCGCGGTCGCGTCAGCGGATTGGACGAAGGAGCGGACGACTACCTGGCCAAACCGTTCGAGATCGCGGAACTCGAAGCGCGCATCCGCGTGCAACTCCGGCGGTCGTCAAATCGGGCGGCACCGGTCATTCAGTATGGCGATCTTTCGCTCGACACCAGAACGCGTGAGTTTTCCATATCCGGAAAAAATCTTGTGCTGACCCCACGCGAGCACGCTGTTCTCGAATATCTTATCCACAAAGCCGGGAAAACGGTCAGCAAGACACAAATCAGTGAAAGCGTCTTCGATTTTGATGACGAGGCGGACCAGAGCGCAATAGAGGTTTATGTCCATCGCCTGCGAAAAAAAATAGAAGGAAGCCACGTTCAGATCAAAACGTTGCGCGGTCTTGGATACGCGCTTCAATTCAATGAAATCTAGTGGTCCATGCCATCTAAAATGACATGGACCACTAGCGTCTATGCGATGCCTTCGCCTCCGGCTGCGGCAGGCTCAAGCGCCGCTCGGGCTATCGTGGCACCCTTCATTTAAGATGAAATGTGCCACTAACCCGTATTTCCCATACCCTCGCCGGTGGCACGGAAGACTGAGACATGCGGATTAGAAGCCTTCGCGTCCATCTCCTTTGCTGGCTTTTGGCGCCGTTGGCCGGTGTCGTCATGATCAATATCTTCAACAGTTACCAAGCCGCCACCAATACCGCGAACATGGTGGCCGATCGCACGCTGCTAGCCTCGGCGACGGATATCGCCGAGGAGGTCTTCATAACGGATGGCGTCCTGGATGTGCAGGTTCCGCCCGCGGCAATCGAAATGTTCAACACCGGCCATGGCGATCTGGTTTTCATTAATCTGCAGACGCACGACGGTCAATTGCTGACCGGTTACCCGGACCTCCCCCAGCCCCCCGGCCCCGTCTCGGCGGCACATCCGGTTTATTACCAAAGCATATACCGCGGCCGTGATTTGCGTCTGGTCGCCGTCAACCATCCCATCGTTGGCGCTGGTCCGGCAAGCCCCGTCACCGTCGTGGTCGGGCAGACATTGAACAGTCACGCCGAATTGGTGAACGATCTGCTACGAAACGCGATCAACCAGCAATTGATCTTGCTGATTGTCTCCGGGGTTCTCGTGTTTATCGGCTTCAGCCGCGGGTTGGCGCCTTTGATGCGTCTGCGCGACGCCGTTCTCGACGACCGCCACGACACGATCGAACCTTTTCCCGTCACAACGGTGCAAACGGAACTCCGTCCGCTGGTCGAGGCCTTGAATCAATATAAGGGCAGGGTCCAGATGCAAATGGCGGCGCAAAACCGCTTCATCGCCAACGCCGCGCACCAGATCAAGACGCCGCTGACCCTTCTCGCGACGCAAGCCGCCTTTGCCCAGCGGGCCAAAAACAAGACCGATCGCCAGGACGCGCTGAACGCTTTGCAAAAAGGCGTTCAGCAATTCGCCCATATGGTCAACCAACTCCTGACATTATCCCGCGCGGAACCAGGGGTCCGCCGCCCACGGCACGAACAGATCGACCTGACTGTGGTGGCCCGGGAAATCCTCGAGGATTTCGCCCCCGTCGCCTTGCTGCATGACATCGATCTTGGTTTCGATCCCGGCGAAAGCCCGCAAATCGTCGCGGGAGACACGACGATGCTCCGCGAGATGATCGTCAATCTGGTCGACAACGCTCTTCGTTATACGCCGGTGGGGGGCGCGGTGATGGTAACCTTAAGCCATCAGGACGAGGCTTGCGTTCTGGTGGTTGCCGACAATGGGCCGGGGATTCCACCGGAAGAGCGAACACGGGTTTTCGAACGCTTTTATCGCGTCGTCGGCAACGGCGGCGAAGGAAGCGGCCTCGGACTGGCGATCGTTCGGGAGGTCGTCAGCACGGCCGATGGAACAGTGGCGCTCGACACGCCACCGAATGGGTCCGGCCTCGTCGTCACGGTCCGTCTACCGGAAGCTCCTGCCGATCCGCCGGCTCGGTCCGTCTAGCGTCGGCCTTCTCCTGTTCCAAGGATCGGATCGCCGCATCGACCAACTGGTTCGTATAGGTCTTCGCAAGATCGATTTGTTTGTCTCGCAAGCCTTTGCTGAAGGACGACAGCGTCTTCAGAGCGGCTTCCGGACAGCTGTCCGGCATGCGGCCATCCACGGTAAACATCGCCTTTCCCTCGGCAAGGCGCTCAACGTAGAAGGCTTTGTCGCTCTCGAAATAGGACTCCGGCAGATTGTCCGCGATCTCGGCGGCACTATGGGTCGCGATATAACGCATCGTCTTGACGAACGCCGCAACCAGCCGGTCCGCCAGATCCCGATGCACCGCCAGCCAATCGGACTGAACATAGAGCGCCGCACCGGGATAACATCCACCGAACACGGCACGGGTCGCCTCCGGCGTACGAAGATCGACCAGAATCTTCGCACCTTCGTTTTTCAACAACCGACCCGCCGTCGGCTCGGTGGTCATGCCGGCGGCAATCCCTCCTTGCCGCATCGCGTTGATGAAATTGTCTCCCGCTTCGATCGGCACAAGCTTGTAGTCACCGAATTTCAGGCCGTTCAAATAGCCGATGTAGCGGGTCAGAAAATCGGTTGACGACCCCAATCCGGCGACACCCAGTCGATGTCCCCGCAGATCGGCAGGCGAATTGATCTGTTTGGCATAGCGTTCGGAAACAAGTTCGACCTCGCCCGGGGCCTGACCGATTTGCACGAGAGCGACGACGTAGTAGCCCCTGGCCTGAAGAGCGATCGTGTGATCGTAAAACCCCACGGCCGCCTGCGCGGCGCCGGTCAGCAGTTCATTCTGCGCCTCGACTCCGGTCTCCGCGTTGACGAGTCTGACATCAAGACCGGCTTCCTCGAAATAACCAAGCCGTTCCGCCAATTTGGCCGGCAGATAGATCTGCTTTTCGATCCCGCCGACGATGAGGGTGAGCCTGTCCGCCGCCCAAGCGCCAGCCGTCGGGATCAGCCCGGCAACGAGGATCGCCGCGCGCAACATCGTTCCCAATCGACGAAAAAACAAGACACCCCTCCCCGAACCGAGCCCTATCGGGCTTCACCGTTTCTTTTGCGCTGACGACGCGACCGCACACGCCTTCGTCGCCATGGCGCCTTCGAAGTGCATCCCGTCCATTCTTAGAGAGTATCGAGGGGCTTGGCAAAAGGAAGATCGGCAAACTGTCGACGACAAGGCAACAGAACGGCAGGATGCATACCAGGCTCATCGCCCGGACCAATCGCCAGATTGAGACGGCCAGCACCGTCGATGACGGAAGCCAGGGATATCCTGTTGAATCGAGGAGAACCGTCGACCAGCGACCGCCCGGCACATTCAGGGAGGAGGGGAATGTGCCGGCACGATCGCCTTGTCGACGGTCAGATCACCTGATCATCAGAACTTGAAGCGGACACCCGTCGCCACTTCAAGTTCGTCCCTGTGCGCTTGCCCCGCGCCGTAGCTTGCGCCATTACCCTGGGCATCGCCGACCACCCAGCCGCCATGGACCTTCATATAGTCCGAAGCGACGTAGAAATCGGTCTGACTGTCGGCGTGGTACATGACCGATCCGAAGATCGTGCCCTTGCTGCCGTTGGCCGTGGCGACGACATTGCGCGTGTCGCCAAGGAACGGATTGAGCACATTGCCGCCGACGGCGTTCTGACCAGCGTGATGACCAATCGAGTCGACATAACCGAGAGCGAAGTCGGTTTTCGGGATCGGCGTCAGCACGACCGAGGTCGTCCAGGAGTTGTCGGTCCGGGTCCCCATGCTGTTGTGGTCGCCCTGCTGCGCGGTATAGTGGATATAACCGGCGTTGATGCGGACCATGCCGATCTTATAGTCGCCACCGACCAACTCGGCTTGATGGGTGAGGTTGTCGTTGTTGGCGCGGTTGTAGTTGACGTTGGCGCTGAGCAGACCGCCGCCGAGAGCCAGCGCATTGTAGGCAACCGACACCTGCTGGGCGCTGTTCTTGGCGTTGTTGCCGGGGGTCGCACCGCCGGCGCCCGGATCGGAACTGCCGCCGTTGCCCTTGAAGGAAAATTCGTAGCCGAGACCGGTCAGCCAATGATCGCCCCATTTCTTCTTCCAAACGACGCCGCTGTCGAAACGGGTTCCGCTGGTGTCACCACCAGGAGCCCCGGAATAGAAGATGTTCTGCTTGAAGTTGTTGACGTTGGAATAGCCGCCTTCCTTCAAGGTCACGTCGGCGGACCCGTAAGCATCACCCCAGGTCTGGGTGAAGTCGCGGGTCAGCGTGTTCTGGCGACCGAAGGTCAGCTTGCCCAGATCGGCGCTGTAAAGACCGAGCCAGGCATCGCGGTTGAAGATGCTGCCGGCGGTATCGCTGCCGCCCGTCGGCAGTTCATATTCACCTTCCAGCTTGGAAATGACCTTCAGACCCGGCAAGCCGATATTATCGCCGAAATCCAGGGCATGGTCGGCATCGATACCCCAGCGGTTGCCGCTAAACCACGCTGTCTGGAAACCGATCGCCGCCGGGTTCTTGTGGGAATTGGTCGTCGACTTCTGGTTCGTCGCGTCGCTGATCGTCGCTTCCAACAAGCCATAGAGATGCACAGCCGTCTTGTCATCGTCATAGACCATGACCGGCTTGGAGAGGATCCCCAGCAGATTGCCGTTCTGATCCGTTTGCAGC
>DATNIV010000425.1:0-3104 GCA_035604255.1 Telmatospirillum sp.
CGGGTCGGTTCGCCACAACTCCTCCGCTCGCCGCGCATCCAAAGGATCCGGACGACTCACCCGAACATCGCTCAATTCGAGACTCTCGGTCAACTGTTCTCGATAGGCGAGTGTTTCGTCAAACAATTCTCCGGTATCAAGAAAAATCACCGGAATCGTTCTGTCCACGCGCGCCACCAGATCAAGGAGGACGGCCGCCTCCGCGCCGAACGAACTGATCACCGCCAACGAACAGGGGAACTCCCGACGCATCGCCGCCAGAAGATCCTGTCCATTCAAATCCCCATACGTCCGGCGGAGACGATTGATCTCATCCTCAATAGTCATTTTACTATTTCCCGTTGTGCCAGGGGCGCTTCGACGACGGAGCGAACCATGTCAATGAAGACAGCGACTGATTCGCGATAGGCCGTGGCCCGGCCATTCGACAAAGCCGCCGTCCATTCCGCCTCGACATGGTCGAGCGCCGCGACGACATGGGCCTTGGCGATAGCGCGGGTCCGATCCAGAATCACCGTCGCCGCCTCTTCGTCTTTGGTGAATTGGCCGGCGTGATGAAGAAGACGGCGCGCCGCGAAGGCCAAAGCCTCCTCACCCGAACGCAAAACGTCCTCCCAACGCGACGCCAACAGCGAGCGGTCAAGCTTGATCAAGGCATCGTCAGCCAGATCCGCCAACAAATCGTCGGAGGCGAAGGGCGCCGCGCATTCGCCACGCAACGTTGGCGCCCCTTTGAACGTTTCCTCGTCCCCCCAATCGATGAACAGTTTCCCTTCGGCATCCGCGGCGCCAAGCGGCGCCAGCAGTTGGCTGATCCCGTCCTTCCCCAACCGTTCGCCCCAACCTCTGATCGTCTCAAACGGCTGCTTTCCGGAGGCATAACCTTGGCGCAACAGACGCAACGCCGTCAAAGCATGCCGGGCCGGCACGATCGGACCATGCATGCCGACAACGCCCGGTTGCTTGCCGGTTCGACCATCGCCACCGATATGGATCTGGTAATGGGGTGCCGGCACGCCATCGATTTTCTTGGCCAAACCATGGAACCCGAAATCGCCGATCTCATGCAGACCGCAAGAGTTCTGGCAACCTGAGACCCTGACCGAGATCCCTTTGGCAGAAGGATCGTCTTTCGAATCCGCCCAGACCGCTCGGCCGAAATTTTGCGAATTGGTGATGCCGATCCGGCAGGTGGTGGTTCCCGGGCAGGACACCACGTCAGCACTTTCGGCGGCGCTGACCGGCACGTCGATATTGATGGCCCGCAGACGTGTCACCACCTCATCGACAAGGCTGGCCGGCACATCGGGCAACACGATGTTTTGATCGCGCGTCACACGCATTTGACGGATTCCGGCAATCCGGCCGATCTCCGCCAATGTCTCGAACTGGTCCGATGACAAAAGGCCGAGGGGAGGATTGCCGACCACGGCGAAACGCCCATCATGCTGTTTGACCACCCCCAAAGGCGTCCGTTCCACCGCGGCCTCAGCGGGGCGGCGCCATTGCAACGGCTGCCAGGGACGCTGCGGCAACCCGCGCAGCCGTTCGAACTCTTCGACAAACAGCGTCCGGAATTTTTCTTCACCGAAACGCTTGACGACGAACTTGATGCGCGCCGCGTTGCGGTTGATGCGATCGGAGTAGCGCTGATGCAATCGGGCCAACGTCTCCACGACCACCTGCAAATCCTCTTCGGCGACGAAGTCGAGAACCTTTACGGCCGGACGCGGTTGCCCACCCAGTCCTCCACCGGCATAAACGATGAAACCCTTCTTGCCGTTCTCTTCGGTAGCGATGAAGGCCAGATCATGGATCGCCGAAACGCCACAGTCGGTGGCGCACCCCGATACGGATATCTTCACCTTGCGCGGCATATGCTGCACCAGAGGGTGGCGAAGCCAGCTTCGGGCCAAACGGCTCGCCACCTCGCCGGCATCCACATGCTCGCGCGGGCAGTTTCCGGCCAACGCGCAAGCATTGATGTTGCGCAACGTGTTGCCGCAGGCTTCGCGCGTGGTCAAACCATTGGAATAGAGAAACTCCAAGGCTTCGGCGGAGCGCTCCAGAGGAACGAAATAGGTCTGAAAGTCCTGCCGCGTGGTGATATGGGCATCCCCTTGGCAGAACTTCCGATTGAACTGGGCCAGGACCGTCAACCAAGGCAGTGGCACCAGACCACCGGGAATCTTGATCCGAACCATCTGAACGCCGGGCTGCTTTTGTCCATAGACCCCAAAGCGGACCCGAAAAGCCGTCCATTTGTCATCGTCCCAATCTCCAGCCAGACGATGCGCCAACCCCTGGCGGAACTCATCAAGATCGGAGAGCCGAACCAACGGTTCGATTTCGCGTGTTGCAACGGCGGATAGAGTCACGAAGGAGCCTCTTAATTTTAACACTTATGTAGTGTTCTATAAAATGTAACCACCTACATATTTGAGCATTTTTTTACCTACGTCAATAGTGCAATATTACATATTATATACTATATTTATATACTATACACTCCTGTGGATTCCATGTACATGCGTCGCGAGACCATCCTCATAGGGATGTCTGAACCAAGTGGAGCAAGACGACGAATGCGACACATAATTCACGATTTCCAATGTGGGGGAATCATCGCGGGACCAACCGACGCTCTCGCTACAGCATGGCGCTGGTTCGCGCCGCTTCCTCGGGGCTTTCCAGGCTTGTTCCCTCCCAGCCGTCACGCAGGAAAAACCGTGCCTGTCGTGGCCAAAGCATAATGAGCTGACCAGGGGACAAACCCAGTTCCGCATGACGTTGCCGGCTAGTCTCCGCTTCAATGATGTGATCATCGAGAGACAACTCGACCCGCACCAGGGCGCCAAGTATGGTGACATGCTGAACCACCGCGCACGTCCCGCCTCCTTCGCCAGGCCTCGACAATATCAAATCATGCGGACGCACGAAGGCGACGCCGAATGCATCTGCCACGCGGCTATAGGCAGGCGCCGGCATGACCAGAGAACCGATTTCTGCCTGACCATTGCGGATTCGGCACGGCAGGGCGTTGACGTTACCCAGAAACTGATAGACGAATGGTGTCGCCGGCTGGTCGTAGATTTCTGTCGGAC
>DATNIV010000426.1:0-3810 GCA_035604255.1 Telmatospirillum sp.
CGCCTGTGCCTTCCGCCAACCCGGCCGCCTCGACATCGCGGCCCCAGATGTCGAGGGCCAGCACCGAACGTGGCAACGCCAGACCCTTGGTCAGGATTTCCTTGGCGCGGTCATGCGGGATCCATTTGCCGCGGGTGACGCCGTTCACATCGACGATGAACGCCTCCAGAACCTCGATCTCCGGATATTCGGCCATGAACGGCTCCAGGTCTTGCTCTGGAGCGACTGTATTTTCCATTTCATCACCATTTCGTGCGAAAGACTTTTCCAGTCTGTGCCAGCATCTTTGGAAGACGGGCGGACCGGATGCTTTTCGCATCATCCTTTCTCACGGTGCCTTATTCCGACAAAGTGATCACATTGATATTCAAAATATGCGGCATTTTGGGCTGTATGCTGTCATATATCTGAATTTTACCATTCAACGATCCCATAACGTGATCACATTTACAAGGCCCTTCTTCCGCTAACACGAGAAGTTGCGCCGCTATCTCCTCCTGCAAGCGGCAAGCCAGGCTTGAAAAACGCCAAAGATCATCGCCGATCCCAATCTCTGTTTCGGTTGCTCAATGAGTAATGCATAAAAAATAGATGAAGTGCCCATTTGCTGATCAATCTAGATGACGTCTATGGGCGCACATCGCATTTAATGGAATAGTTTTCGCTACTCCATTTGTGGGTATCAATTTCTCAGTAATTTGCGAGGATGACCGTTCGCCGTTTGTGGCCAACGGGGGGGCTCTTATCGTCGAGCGTCGGCTGATCGCTCAGGCACGGCCTATCCCGTTGCCGGCATAACGATCGGAACTTCAAACCGCGCGTTGGTGGCTCCAACCCGTTTCCATCGATCGTTGGTTACGCCGCATGCACCCTGGCGATGAACTGATCGACTTGATTGCCCAAGATTTCCGATTGCTTCGACAATTCGGTAGCCGCGGCGAGCACACGGCCGGCCCCAGTACCGGTTTCACCGGCGGCTTGGGTCACCCCGGCGATATTCAGCGACACCTCCTGGGTGCCGGCGGCGGCCTGTTCGACATTGCGGGCGATTTCCCGGGTCGCCGCCCCTTGTTCCTCGACCGCCGAGGCGATCGCCGCCGAAATCTGGTTGATCTCGGTGATCGTCGCGGTGATCTCTTGGATTGCCGCCACCGCTTCGCCGGTTGCCGACTGCACCCCGGCGATATGCTGCGAAATGTCCTCGGTCGCCTTGGCCGTTTGATTGGCCAACGATTTGACCTCCCCCGCGACCACGGCAAAGCCTTTGCCGGCATCGCCGGCCCGCGCCGCCTCGATGGTGGCGTTCAGCGCCAGAAGATTGGTCTGGCTGGCGATGTCATGGATCAATTTGACCACGCTGCCGATCAGATCGGCCGAATTGGCCAAGCCGTTGACGATCTCGTTGGTCTTCGCCGCCTGCGCCACCGCATTGCTGGAAATCCCCGCCGCCGCATTGACTTGACGGCTGATTTCGCGGATTGACGAGGAGAGTTCCTCGGCGGCCGAGGCCACCGTCTGCACATTGCTGCTCGCCTCTTCCGAAGCGTTGGCAACAACCGTCGCCTGCCGGCTGGCATGTTCGGCGACGGACGACAAGGATTGGGCCGTGCCCTGCATTTCGGTAGCCGCGGCGGCCACGGTCTGCACCACGCCTTTTACGCTAGCCTCGAAATGGTCCGCCAGTTTGTTCAACGCGCGGCGCTTTTCTTCGTCGGCCCGTTGACTTGCTTGTTCTTGCGCAACGCGCAGTTGGGCCGCGTCACGGGCTTCGTCGCGCAAGATTGCGATTGATCGGCCCAGGATGCCAATTTCGTCACCGCGCTCTGTCTCGCCGACATCGACGGCAAAATCGTGCCGTGCCAAGCGTTCGGTGACGGCGGTCAGACGGCGCAGCGGCACGGCGATATTACGAGCCAGATACCAGCCGCCAGCAATCAGAATGAGTGTGATCGGCCCGATGATTGCGGCGAATTTGAAAGCGGTGGTTTCAAATTCGGCGTCGACATCGTCGATATAGACGCCGGTGCCGATGGTCCATTGCCAAGGAGCGAATCCGATGGCGTAGGAAACTTTTGGCGCGACGTCTTTCGAGTTCGGTTTCGTGAAGCGATAGGCGACCTTACCACCGCCTGTGGCACTCGCTTCGATCATCCGCCGCACATAAGGCATGCCGTCAGCGTCGGTTCCGTCGATGAAATTCTTTCCTTCACGGTCAGGGCGCGTCGGGTTCAGAAGGACCGTTCCCGCCTTGTCATAGATGAAGAAATATTCGACGCCATTATATCTCAGAGCGCGAAGAGCGTTTTTGGCCAAAGTCTGCGCCATTGCCTGATCGAACTCGCCAGCTTGCGCCCGATCGTGGAAGCCTTTGGCCACGTCACGGGCCACTTCCGCCAAATTCTTCACCTTGTCGACGCGATCTTCGACCATTGTCGAGCGCATGAAAGACAGCGCGAATGCTGCGAGAACGATGAATCCAATAACTCCGCCGAAGACCAATAAGATGAGCTTCGCCGAAATTCCCAGGCGTTTTGGCATCGCGAACTCCTCGCAACAGGCGCAATCAGCGTCGGCAATGGGCCGTCGAGCATTCGGACGTCATCGCCCTTATCTTGTATAATACTAAAGGTTATATGCTGGACAAGCTTATCGCGCCACAGTTCTCATGTCGGGACTATCGTTTTAGGGCAAGGGCGTTGCCTGATCGTCCAGATAGTCTCCATCCAGCGAGATCAGTTTGAAATGATCGGCATCGACCAGTCCACGATCGGTGATTTTCAGATGGGGAATCATCGACAGCGGCAGGAAGGCCAGTTGGACAAAGGGTTCGTCCAGCAGGCAGCCCATGGCGCGAAGGTGATCGCGCAAGATCCGCAAGGCCTGTTCGACCTCTTCCGCCGGGCGGTCGCTCATCAGTCCGGCGATCGGCAGGGCCAGATCGGCGAGCACGGCGCCGTCTTGCGCCGCGACGAAGCCGCCTTGCAGTTCGATCAGACGGTTGACCGCCAGCGCCATGTCGGCATCGTTGTCGCCGACGGTGATGATATTGTGGGCGTCATGGCCGATGGACGAGGCGATGGCGCCATGGGTGATGCCGAAGCCTTTGACGAAGCCGCGTCCGACATTGCCGTTGTGGCCGTGGCGTTCGGGCACGGCCAGTTTCAGCACGTCGATGGACGGATCGGCGTGGCGCGCGCCGTCGCGATAGGGCAGGTCGAGCACCAGATGCTCGGTGATGATCTTGTGGGGGATCAGACCGATCACCGGACCTTTCGGGCCTTTGCATGGCGTGCGGAACAGATCGGCGGCGACGGGCGCGCGTTTGATCGAGCCGAAGCCCGTGGGCGGCACCAGGCGGCGGGCGGCGAACATGTCGGCGTCGACCGGCCGGCCAAGCCGGATCACCTGGGTCACGTCGCAGCGATCGAGGTCGCGCAGCAAGACGATATCGGCCAGATAGCCAGGCGCCAGCAAGCCGCGATCGGTGAAGCCGAAGCCGCGGGCGGCCGACCAGGTGGCGGCGCGGTAGACCGCTTCCCTTGGCGCGCCTTTGGCGATGGCAGTGCGGATCAGATGGTCGATATGGCCGTCTTCGGCGATATGCAGCGGTGTCCGGTCGTCCGTGCAAAAGGCCAGGAAGGGCGAACAGGTCATATCGATCAATTCGGCCAAAGCCTCGACGTCGCGGGTCACGCTGCCGTCCCTGATCAGCACCTGCATGCCTTTGCGCAGCTTCTCCCGCGCTTCGTCCAGATGGGTGACCTCATGGCAATTGCGGATGCCGCAAGACAGATAGCCGTTGAGAGCCCG
>DATNIV010000427.1:0-2894 GCA_035604255.1 Telmatospirillum sp.
CCGGGCCTTTATCCAGGATATCCCTGATGATCGCAATAATGTGGCGATTACCGAAGCGATCATTGCGATGGCGCACCGGCTGGGGCTCGATATTATTGCCGAAGGCGTCGAGACCGTTCGGCAGGAGGATTTTCTGCGGGCTCTCGACTGTGAAGAGGTGCAGGGATATCTGCACGCCAAGCCGATGCCGGCCGAAGAGGTTGCCGATCTCTTCGGCCGTTATCCGAGCGCGCGCCGGTTAAGCTAGCCGGCGGCCTTCAACTGGTCGAGCTTGGTTCGCATGATCGACAAAAGCCCGTCGATCCGTCCGCCATTGCTCTGCATGGCGGACGCATAATCCGAACGATGGGTGATGGCCATGCTCACGCCTTCGACGATGATGTCGACGACGCGAAAAGAGCCGTCGTCGCTTTCGCGAAGGCGCCATTGTACGGGGACTTGTGGTCCCTGGTTCCGCAAAATGTGCGAATCGACCATCCAACTGTGGTCGCCGTCCTTGCTGGCGCTGACGGTTTCCAGGCTCTCGCCGTTATAGTCCTGAAAACGTTTGGCCCATGTCAGCACGGTGATGTCCTCGAAAAGCGACAAAAATTCCTGTTGCTGGTCAGGCGTGGCGGCGCGCCAATAGCGTGACAGCACGAAGCGGCCAATTTCCGGGATGTCGAAGGCGGAAACAAACAGTTTGCGGAACCGCTCGTCGCGTTCGATCTGTGAAATCTGACGATCGGCTACCGTGGTGATGGCGCGTTGCGCCAACGCGCCCACGAATTTTCTCGCGGCATCATCTGTTTGTGCGTGGCTCGGTGTCGTGCCGAGAGTGAGTACGACCAGTAAAGTGAAGGTGGCGCGTAAAAGCGTGGAACGAGAGAGCATCTTTATCACTGACGTTCGGTGTCCTCGGTAAGCACATTTGCCGGCAATGCGCTCATATTGGCCGATGGAACCACATATTGGGAGGGATTCTTGGCGCCATTGATCTCTGCGCTGCGGCGTTGCCGGTAAAGGCTGCGCATGGCGGAGTAATAGTCGAGCGATGTCCGTTTCACGTCATCGAGCGCGTCGAGATAGGCCTCGCGTTTGGAGATGGCCGTGACACCCATGCGAGTCCAATAGGCCCAGTGGCGACCGCCGGTTTGCAGATAGTAATCGAGCGGATCCGCATAGGATTCGGCCAGCATGCCGACGGCGTCACGCGGATTGGATGGTCCGAAAAGGGGAAGGACCAGATAGGGCCCATCGTCGATACCCCAGACGGCCATGGTTTGTCCGAAATCGCTTTGATGGCCGGGGATGCCCATCGGTTCGGCGACATCCATCAAGCCGAAAACGCCGAAACTGGTGTTGAGCGCAAAGCGTTCCAGCGTTGCTCCGGCAAGCGTGAAGTTTCCCTGCAAGAGATCATTGGCGAAATAGATCGGCGATTTCAGATTGTCGATCATATCGCTGATGCGGTCGCGGCCGAAGGAGGGGACGGCGGTGCGGTACCCCACGGCGAGGGGGCGAAGGAAATAGGTGTCGATTCCTTCGTTGGCAGAGAAGATCACCCTATTGGTCGGTTCCAGAGGGTCGTTGACCTGCTCGAACTCGGCTTTGGCCTCCGGGTCATCATCAGGCGGCGGCGTGGCGCATCCGACAAGCAGAGCTGCGACCGCTGCCATTCCTGTCCGCAATGCGATCTTTCCAAGGGTGCTCGACGGCATGGTTTCTTCCGCTGAAATGTCTTTGAAAAAAAAGTCTTCGGCTGGCGTACCAGAGTGTGCCACCCCGCCTTGGGTAACACAGGCTTGTCCAAAAGACCAGGGGGCACCGGTGATCGTTCTGCTTCTTGTCGTGATATGGGTAGGAATTGTGTCTGGTAAATAGGGTTGCGAAGTTTTCATTTCATTTTCATATAAATATATGTTTATATCATGATATGGCTGCATTGGTTGAAAATGGCATGGAGCGGGTCTTGATGGCGATGCGAGCCGCGGCGGAGCCGTCGCGTCTGCGTCTTCTGTCTTTGTGCTCGCAAGGGGCTTTGGCCGTCAGTGAACTGGTCGATATTCTGGGTCAGAGCCAGCCGAGCGTGTCCCGTCACCTCAAGCTGCTGTGTGATGCCGGGTTGCTGGAACGCTTTCCCGAGGGGGCGTGGGTCTTCTATCGATTGGTGGCGCGGGGGGCTGGCGCCACGATGGTGCGTCAAATCTTGGCTCTGATGTCTTTGGACGAGCCGGTGCTGTCCCGTGACAATACTCGATTGGCGGCGATCCGGCAGGCGAGGGCCCAAGCGGCTGCCGCCTATTTTCGCACCAATGCGCAGCACTGGGCGAAATTGCGTTCGTTGCACATCGATGAGCGTGAGGTCGAATCCACGTTGGTGGACATGTTAAGCGAACGCCCGATCGGCGATTTCCTGGACGTCGGAACAGGAACCGGGCGGATCCTGGAGGTTCTGGGGCCTCTGGCCCAGTCGGCCGAAGGGGTGGATGCGTCCCGCGAGATGTTGGCCGCCGCCCGTAGCGCGATCGAGGCCGCCGGTTTGCGCAATTGCGTCGTTCGACAGGGTGACATGTATCATTTGCCATTCGACGACGGCAGTTTCGACGTGGTGACCATCCATCAGGTCTTGCATTTTGCCGAGGCTCCATCGGATGCGGTCGCCGAAGCGGCGCGTGTCCTGCGGCCCGAAGGTCGTCTCGTGGTTGTCGATTTCGCGCCGCACGCTCTGGAATCCTTGCGTAGCGAACACTCTCACCGCCGGCTTGGATTTGCCGACGATGAGGTTGCACTATGGTGCCGGCAGGCCGGGTTGACGGTCACGCGAATCCTGAGCTTGCCGGGAGACCCGTTGACCGTCACACTTTGGCGGGCGAGCAGACTGGCCGCCGACAGTCTTCCAGCGTCGAATGTAA
>DATNIV010000428.1:0-5940 GCA_035604255.1 Telmatospirillum sp.
CGGCACCGTCTTTTTGGCGGGCTGCGGCAGTTCGGAAAAAATCACCAGAACCACCACCGAGAACACGACCACGACGCAACCGTCCCCGATGACATCGTCGAGCACGATCCAACAGCCCCCGTCGACGTCATCGACCACGACGACCACAACGAAACAAACGCAGCCTTAGGTTAGGCGCCGTCGATGGGAGAGTGCCATGCGTCCCATTCAAGCCGAACATGTGGAAAACAGCCGCTTACGGTTGATCTTCGACGACGCGGTGGTTTCCTGCGGCCTCGCCTTCGGCGCGACCGGTGAAGACATCGCACGGACCCTGGGCGATCTGGAGCCAATGCATTATGGCGATCCCATCGCCATCTTTGTGACGCTTGGATCCCGCAAGAGAAAATGACACGCAACGACGCAACCTCACCCACAAATCAAGGACAGAAAACATATGAATAAAGATCGTATCGCAGGCGTGGCCAAGCAGGCTAAGGGCGCCCTTGAAGAAACAGCCGGCAAGGTTCTCGGCGACGCCAAGCTTTCCGCCGAGGGCACGGCCGACAAGGCTGCGGGCAAGGTTCAGAACGCCGTCGGTTCCGTGAAGGATGCGCTGAAAAAGTAACGTCACGGGGACTTTAGGCAGATTAATGCCGGTGACGCGGACCATGACGAAATTGTACCGGCTCAACATCACGTATCATATTTCATAGGAGTACATACCATGCTCGGCACCATTCTGCTGATCATCCTGGTGCTGTTCCTGGTCGGCGCCCTGCCGACATGGCCGCATAGCGTGAATTGGGGTTACTACCCGAGCAGCGGCTTGGGAATCATCCTCATCATCGTGGTCGTCTTACTGCTCATGGGACGAATTTAGCGCGATTCGGCAATAAGGACGTCCTGCACATGGACAATCCCGCGCCTGGTCCGCCGAACCAGCCAGAACGACCGAAGCTCCTTCAGATCATGGGCCCCGGCTTGATCACCGGGGCTTCGGACGACGATCCCAGCGGCATAGCGACCTATTCGCAAGTAGGGGCGCAGTTCGGCTACGGACTGGCCTGGACCCTTCTCCTCAGCTATCCGTTGATGGCGGCGATCCAGGAAATCAGCGCCCGCATCGGCTGCGTCACCGGACGCGGCATCGCCGGGAATCTTCGCCGCCATTATCCTGGCTGGCTTTCCGGCGGGATCGTCAGCCTCTTGTTGATGGCGAACATCATCAATCTGGGTGCCGATCTTGGCGCGATGGGGGCGGCCCTCAAGTTGCTGATCGCCGGCCCCGACTTGCTCTATGTCTGCCTGTTCGGCCTGCTTTCGGCGGCGCTGGAAGTCTTTACCCGCTATGCCCGTTATGTCTCGATCCTGAAATGGCTGTGCCTGTCGCTATTCAGCTACGTCATTTGCGCCTTCGTGGTGAAAGTGCCTTGGGTAGACGTCGGCTGGGCGGTTGTCTGGCCGCCGCTGTCGGTAACGCCGGCGTATATGATGGCGATCGTGGCCATTCTCGGCACCACGATCAGTCCCTATCTGTTTTTCTGGCAAGCGGAACAGGAGGTCGAGGACGGAAAGGAAAGACAGGGCATCCACCCTCTCATCCGGGCCCCCGAGCAAGCGAAATCGGCGTTCTCCCGCATCCGCATCGACACCTATCTCGGCATGGCGATTTCCAATCTCATCGCGTTTTTCATCGTCGTCACGACGGCCGCGACGCTGCACGCGCACGGACAGACCACCATCCAGACGTCGGCCGAGGCCGCCGAGGCGCTACGGGCGGTCGCCGGGCGCTTCACCTTCGTCGTCTTCGCCGCCGGTATCATCGGCACCGGCCTGTTGACCCTTCCCGTCTTGTCCGGCTCGGCGGCTTACGCCCTGGGGGAGCTGCTTTCTTGGCACGTCGGCCTGACGCGGCGCCCCTTCCACGCCAAGGCGTTTTACGCCGCGATCGCCATGGCGACGGCCATTGGCGTCGGCCTGAATTTCACCACCATTGATCCCGTCAAAGCGTTGTATTGGAGCGCGGTTTTAAATGGCGTGGTCGCCGTCCCGGTGATGATCGCCATGATGTCCCTCTCGATGCGGCCCAAGATCATGGCCAGCTTCACCCTGCCACGGTCTCTTCAGGCCGTCGGCTGGATCGCCACGGCCGTCATGGCGATCACCGTCATCGCCATGGTCGTCACATGGCTCGCATGACAAATTCCTTTCCAAAACTTCGGGTTCAAAGAACAATGACTCGGGTCCGTTCAACAATGTTCCCGTGACTGCTAATACCAACCAGCGATGAGCACCGATGCCGCTTCGCGGCTCACAGATGGCACAGATAAGGGGTGTACCGCAGGCATCAATTGCGCGGCTCCTAAGTAGTTTCCGAGCCTCCCCACATGGGATCGCAACCGTCTATTGTTGGCATGACAAATGTCGCGCCAGCGAAGCCATTCTCACTCGGTTTTCCTAGGGCACCCTTGTCCAATCGGAAATGCGCGATCCAACATGCCGATCGCCGCCTAGCCTTGATAGAGGATCACATGGAAAAAGCTGACTCAGTCATTGCCGTCTTCGCCGACCACAATGCCGCGGAAATAGCCGTTAAAAAACTGACCGCAGCCGGATTCGAAATGAAGAATCTCAGTGTCGTCGGCAAGGGTTTTCATACTGAGGAAACCGTTGTCGGCTTCTACAACATTGGTGACCGCGTCAAGTTTTGGGGAACGCGCGGAGCGTTTTGGGGCGGGCTCTGGGGCCTGTTTTTTGGCGGGCTGTTCCTGACGGTTCCCGTCATTGGGCATGTCGTCGTTCTTGGATATCTGACTGCCATGGTTATCGCCGCCGTCGAGAACGCGATCGTGGTTGGCGGCTTGAGCGCGCTTGGCGCGGCGCTCTACGGCATGGGTGTGCCAAAGGACAGCGTGATCCGCTATGAGTCCGCCATAAAAGCCGACAGCTTTCTGGTGATGGCGCACGGTGCCGCAGAAGAAATCGCTCGCGCCGAGGCGATTCTGGCGACAACCAACCCGGCCAGCCTTGATGTGCATGCGAACCCGAAACCGACGAAACCGACAGACCATGTCGTCCATGCCGCAAGTTGAATCGCAGGATCTGGCGGACGTTTGGCACAAGATTCATCCCAAGGAAAAGTGAGGTTAGTCATGCCTTTCAAATCGTTCGGCGTTTTAACCGCGACAGCCATCCTGTTCGCGGTGGGATTCGGACCGCTTGTCGCGCGGAATGCTCAAGCATCGGAGTGCGATGCCAGCCAGAAGATCGATAGCTCGACGGCCAATACGGCCAGGGCGAAAATGAAGAAAGCCGGTTTTCGTCAGATCCACGACCTCAAGAAGGGATGTGACAGTTTCTGGCACGCTCAGGCGACAAAGGATGACGCGGCCGTCAACATCGTTTTGTCACCCCAGGGACATGTTATGACCGAAGGTGATTGAAAATGATGGACGTGCTTGCTCGGGATGTGATGACGACCAAGGTCCTGTCGCTGACCGCCGACATGACGATCCGTCAGATCGCCAAACTTCTGGTGGAACATAACATCAGCGGTGCACCGGTGGTCGATGGCGACAATCTTCCCATCGGCATGGTCACGGAAAAGGACCTGATCGCCGAAGACGCCAACGGCGCGCGAAAATCCGAACGAGACTGGTGGCTGACGCATCTGGCCGAGGGCGAACCCTTGAGTCCCCGGTTCCTCGCCAGTCTCGACCGCTCGGAGCGTCTTGCCCGCGACATCATGGCCTCACCGGTCTTGACCATTCCCGAAACCACCGTGCTTCCCGAGATTGCCCGGCTGTTTCTCGATCTTCGAATCAAGCGGCTTCCGGTGGTGCGGGATGGGCGGATGGTGGGGCTCGTCAGTCGTGCCGATTTGGTTCGCCAGATGGCCAAGGGCCCTACCGAATCGGTGTCCGACACCCCTCGCGAAGGGCTATTGTCGGAAGCGCTTGTCAGCTTGGAAAGCCACTTCATCCAGGCCCAACCGGAGCCGCCCGCCGCGGCCATCGCGGAAGAAACCAAGGAGCCGGTGGTCACCGCCAACGCCTTCAGCGCTCTGGTGGAAGAGTTCGACCAGCAAAAGACTCTGCAGCATGACGTCGAACGGCTTGCCGCGACCGAACAACGCAAGGCGTTGGTCAAGGATCTGACCGACCACCACATCGAGAACGAGACCTGGCACGGTATCCTGCGCCGCGCACTGAGTGCCGCCGAAACGGGGCAGAAGGAAATGCTCCTGTTGCGTTTCCCTTGCGAATTGTGCAGCGACGGCGGCCGCGCCATCAACGCCCCCCTGCCCGACTGGCCGGAAACCCTTCGTGGCGAGGCGGCTGAAATTTATCAACTCTGGGACCGCGACCTCAAACCCAATGGCTTCCACTTGACCGCTCAGGTCCTCGATTTCCCCGGCGGCATTCCCGGAGACATCGGATTGACTCTGACTTGGGGAGGTTAGGCCCCGGTCACGCGGTTCGCCAGTCATGATAAACGGAGTGCCCACAAGATGATTTTCGATGCGATTTCCTCGCGGATAGGACGACGTCTCGCGCTGTCGTTAGCGTCATGTTGCGCGCTGTCCATGCTGCAAAATGTTGCGCGAGCCGACGACGGCAATCGCTTCTCCGTGCTTGAGGAGAACGATTCACCCTATTTCCATACCGACAAGCATTACACACAAGGCCTGCGCCTATCGGATCTCACCCCCGATATCGGACCACAGAGCCTGTGGAATGGTCCCTTCGACCTCGTCGGCGCAATCGCCCCGGTCTTTTCAGACACCACGGCCTCGCACGATGGCGCAGGCCCGAGCCACGCACGCCGCTACGCGATATTCCTGGGCCAGAGCATTTTCACGCCGAAAGATCTGACCCTCAAACCACCGGATCCCCGCGACCGCCCTTACGCGGGCTGGCTCTATGTCGGAACCAGTCTTCTCCAGGAAACCAACCGCCGGATGCTCGAAAATCTGGAGATCGACATCGGTGTGGTCGGGCCGGGCGCGCTAGGGCGACAGACCCAAAACGATTTCCATCAGTTCATTGGCGTCGCTCAAGCCAAGGGCTGGAGCCATGAAATCCAAACGGAACCGGGAGGCATGCTTACCTACGAACGACTCTGGCGCGTTTCGCTGATCGGCGATGGCAACAATGGCGTCGACATCGTGCCCCAGCTCGGCGGCACCGCCGGCAATGTCATGACTTACGGAGACGCGGGCGCCCTGCTTCGGATCGGCAAGAACCTGCAAGCCGATTACGGGCCCGCCCGCATTCGCCCCGCCATGTCCGGCACCGACTATTTCGACGCCAGCCATCTCGACGGCGATCTCGGCTTTTATGTCTTCGCCGGCACACAGGGCCGTATCGTCGGGCAAAATATCTTCCTGGATGGAAACTCGTTCCGCCCAAGCCCGTCCGTCAACAAAAAGATCTTCGTTGCCGATCTCCAGGCCGGATTTTCGCTGTTTTGGTCGAGCGCCTGGCGGATCGATATCAGCGGCGTCCGCCGCACGCGCGAATACGAAGGCCAGACCTCACCGGATGTGATCGGTACGGCAACGCTTTCATTTTCGTTCTGAAAGCCCCTCGTCAGTTAACCGATCATGTGAAAATCGGACAGGGACACCCTCGCCCCTCGTGGGAGTGTGCTGAGCGCAAGCGACGCGGGTGAGGGGGCGGCGCGTCTGCGCCGCATGTGAGTCAAAAGACGCGCCGACGCGCGACCCCCCTCCCACAAGGGGAGAGGGAATCGTTTTTGATCTCGTAAAAATAGCAACTGACGACAAGACCTAATAAAGGGTAATTTCGGTACGACGATTCTGTGGCTCGCGAACGCCGTCCTCCGTCGACACCAGCAAGGCGGTTCCAACATCGACGGTCGTGATTTTGGCCGGCGGCACGCCGTCCTTGATGAGTTCCGCCCTGACGGCCTCGGCGCGACGCTGCGACAAATCCT
>DATNIV010000429.1:0-2718 GCA_035604255.1 Telmatospirillum sp.
ACAGAAATCGATGTCGAAGTCGGGCATGGAGACACGTTCGGGATTGAGGAACCGCTCGAACAGCAAGCCCCAGCGCAACGGATCCAGATCGGTAATGGTCAACGCCCAGGCGACGACCGAACCGGCACCGGACCCACGCCCCGGCCCCACAGGAACACCATTGGACTTCGACCATTGAATGAAATCGGCGACGATCAGAAAATAGCCGGGAAAGCCCATCTGAATGATGATGCCCAGTTCATAGTCCATGCGGTCCCGATAGGGCTTGGCCAATCGTTCGCGCTCATGCTCTCCCATGTCCGGTTGGTAAACATGGACCTCCAGACGGCGCTCCAATCCGTCTTCGCTCATCTTACGCAGCGCCTCGACTTCCGTCATGCCATCGATGTGAAAGGGCGGAAGAAGGGGTTTGCGCTTCTTGACCATGAAGGCGCACCGTTTGGCCACCACCAGCGTGTTGTCGACGGCTTCCGGGAGATCGGCGAACAGACTCCGCATCTCTTCGGCGGATTTGAAGCGATGCTCAGGCGTCAAACGCCGTCGATCATCCTGGCTGACATAGGCGCCGGCGGCGATGCAAAGCAACGCGTCATGCGCTTCATACATCGCCTCGTCGGCGAAGAAGGGCTCATTGGTGGCCACAAGTGGGATATCATAGCGATCGGCCAGAGCGATCAGGTCCGGCTCGATAGCATCCTCGATCGGCCATCCATGCCGCTGCAATTCTATGTAAAACCGACCGGGAAAGGCGGCGCACAATCGCGTCAGAACGGCTTCCGCCTGGTCGGCCCGCCCCTCCCCCAACAACCGGCCGACGGCACCCAATGGACCACCGGACAAGGCGAGCAACCCTTCGCTGTGGGCCTCGACATCGGTCATGCTGACCTGCGGGGTCTCGCCTCCATCGGTTTCCAGAAAAGCCTTGGACACCAATTTGAGCAAATGCCCATAACCGATCTCGTTCTGCACCAGCAAAATCAGCTGGTCCGGTTCCGGAGTCCGCCCCTGATCGCGCCCGGCGCCAAATCCTTTTGCGACCTCGTCCTCACGACGAACCTGCAACTGGACGCCGATGATCGGTTGGATACCGGCTTCTGCACAAGAGGTGGAAAACTCCAGCGCGCCAAACAGATTGCCGGTATCGGTCATGGCGACCGCCGGCATGCCCATGTTTTGGCACAGCTTGACCAGGGGCTTGACCTTGATCGCCCCTTCGGCCAGCGAATAGGCGGTGTGAACGCGGAGGTGAACGAAATCAGCGTGCGGCATGGGAGGGGCACTTTAATCGAAGGGGGCGGGACCCGATGAATGAGGCTTATCCCCATCGCACCGGAAAGATCAAGATTTCAGAGAACCGCCAAGGCGCCAAGGCGCCAAGGAATATTCCAAATTTTGGCCGTTTTTCATGACCATGTCAGGCATTGGCCCTCAATATAACGTTTTTCTTGGCGTCTTGGCGTCTTGGCGGTTCAAATTGGCCAAACCCATCCTCTACCGGACGCGAAGAGACAAGCCACAAACCAATCGCCCCATTAACATTCCTTAACTCGCGATATGAAACAAGGCCTGCTATCAATCAATCCGCCGCCATTCCAACCCGGAGCCATCATGACCGACAAGAAGCGTTTTCCCTGGCGCGATTTCTGGGCGCTGACCCGCCCCTACTGGTCGTCGGAGGAACGTTGGTCGGCCCGAGGCCTGTTGGCCGCCATCATCGGGCTCAATCTCGCCGCCGTATATCTGAACGTCGTCTTCAACGAATGGAACAATCTGTTCTACACGGCCTTGCAGGACCTCGACGAACCGGCCTATCTGCACCAGTTGTTCCGCTTCAGCTGGCTGGCGGCACTCTTCATCATCGTCGCCGTCTATCGGCTGTATTTGAACCAGATGCTGCAAATCCGCTGGCGGAGTTGGCTGACCGAACGCTTCGTCACCCGCTGGCTCGACCATCACGCCTATTTCCGGCTGCAACTGACCGGTAGCGGCACCGACAATCCCGATCAGCGAATCGCCCAGGATCTCGCCCTGTTCGTCCAATTGACCTTGGGCCTGACGCTGGGCTTGCTCAGCGCGGTGGTAACTCTGGCCTCGTTCCTCACCATTCTGTGGACTCTTTCCGGGCCACTCGATTTCGTCTTGTTCGGCCAACAGATCAGCATTCCCGGCTATATGCTGTGGACCGCCGTCATCTATGCCCTGTGCGGCACGTGGCTGATCAACCGCATCGGTCTGCCGTTGGTCGGCCTCAATTTCAATCAGCAGCGTTTCGAAGCCGATTTCCGTTTCAGTCTGGTGCGGTTTCGCGAGAACGCCGAGGCCGTGGCGCTTTACGGCGGCGAAGCGCGCGAACAAGACAATTTCCGCAGAACCTTCGTCCCGGTGATCAAGAACTGGTGGGCCCTGATGCGGCGCCAAAAGGCCCTCACTTGGTGGACCTCCGGTTACGGCCAGCTAGCCATCATCTTCCCCTTCGTCGTCGCCGCGCCGCGCTATTTCAGCAAAGCGATCACTTTGGGCGGCATGATGCAGATCGCCTCGGCCTTCGGCCAAGTGCAGGATGCCCTTTCATTCATCATCACATCTTATTCCAACATCGCCGAATGGCGGGCCGTGGTCGACCGACTGGTCACCTTCCATCACGCCATGCATGCCGCTATCGCCG
This sequence comes from Telmatospirillum sp., assembly GCA_035604255.1. Classification (GTDB taxonomy): domain Bacteria; phylum Pseudomonadota; class Alphaproteobacteria; order Rhodospirillales; family Magnetospirillaceae; genus Telmatospirillum. The sequence goes on from DATNIV010000429.1 coordinate 2,666, forward strand.
CCGACGAAGCCCGCGCCATCGCCCGCGATGCGGGACGTCCTGCCGCGCTTGAC
>DATNIV010000430.1:0-10141 GCA_035604255.1 Telmatospirillum sp.
CACGCCAAAAGGAACGAGGTTTCGATTGGAGTCGACGATCCGCAGCATGACATTGGAGAAAGGCTTTCCGACGATGGTTCGGTTGACCGTTGCCTCGCGGTCGATGGAATAGGAGGTCCCCATGCAGCTGACTTCGGTGCATCCGTAGATGACGAAGAGCTCAGCGTTCGGAAAGACTCGTTTCATCCCCTCCATCACCTTGGGAGTGACCATGTCTCCCCCCGAGGAGGCGTGTCGCATCCGGGGAAAGGTGCGTGGCGCTGAACGGGTGGCATCGAGATATCGAAAGAGGCTGCCGAGCAAGCTGGGGCCGGCGTGGAGAACCGTGACGTCTTTGAGGGCCCGACAAAGGCGTTCGGGCGAAAGAACTTCGTTTCGATCGAGAATTCGGAGGTTCCCGCCACAGCACAGTGGCGACATAAGCTCGAACAAGCTGATACTGAAGGTGTAACGGGCGATCGAAGCGAAGGTGTCCGTCGCGGAGAAGTTGTATTTTTGTGCCGCCGACTGAATGTACTGGACGAGGTTGGAGTGCAGCGCCACCACGCCCTTCGCTTTGCCTGTCGTGCCGGACGTGTAGAAGATATAGGCTGGATCGGTGAGGCTTGGCTGGATCGGTGGTGCGGTCCGTGGTTGCTTCTGAATTAGTTCGGCATCCGTGTCGAAGCAGAAATGGGGGAGTCGTCCGGTCAGCCCGGATAAGGTCGCGGTAGTCAAAGCAAGCCGAGGCTGCGTCTCATCCAGCATCCGTCCGATGAAAGCTTCCGGGTGCGATGGGTCGAGCGGCAGGTAAATCCCTCGCGCTTTCCAAATCGCCAACATGGCGACCAACACATCCAGGCAAGGCTGAAGGCAGACGGCGACCGGAATTTCCGGTCCGACTCCGCAGGTGATCAAGTGATGGGCAAGTTGACTGCTGCGTTCGTCTAGATCCCTGTAGGTAAGGTGATGTCCCTGAAACGAAGCGGCGACGACCGTCGGCTGCTGTCTTGCCTGAGACTCGAACAGACGATGGGCGGGGACCAGAGGATGGAACGCTGCTCCACTGTCCAGCCCGACTGCAAGGGCTTGCTTTTCCTCCGGGCTGAGCAGCGGCAACTGCTCGATGGTTATCGTATGATCGTTCAATGTTGCCTTGAGCAGGGCGATATAACTCCCGATCAACCGACTGACGGTGGCCGGGCGCAGTAACCGAGCGTTATAAGCCAGTGAAATGAGGACGGCGGCGGGCGTTTGTGTCAGAATAAAATGCGCGTCATAGTTGTTGTTTGACGAAGGCGCATCGGTGACTGTGTCAAGCCCCCCCCCGGTCTCGGAGGACGCAAGGGTCAAACTTGCCGCAATATTCGAAGGCCGCCCCATGTCGACCAAGGGGGGGATCGCGATCAAAAACGCGAGGCGAGCCGATTCGATTACCGACGAGGCCGGCAAGTCGCTCGCGACCTCGACGTCGAGCGCGATCTGGCACGCCGTGGCCCCGTTACGAATGCAGACATCCAGGGCGATGTTGGTTTGCTGCGTGTAGCGGTGGAGCAGGGCGAACAATGAGCCGAGAAGCTCCTCTTGCCGAATGGGGTGGTGATGCTCCAGCGTCACCACGGCCGATGATGCGGCTAGGTAGCCGGTCTTCGATGATCGCTCGGTATCCGTGGGAAGCTGTACGAATCTTCGGCCCAGCGTTGTCTGTCGATTGTGTCCGTTCTCGCCCTCATCTGTTAGGCGCGTATCACCCGGTGGGACGGTTGGTCGGAGGTTCGGATCCGACTCATTGAACAGGCGGTTGGTGATGCCGTCGCTCATGTTCATCGCCCCCCTTTTATCAGTGAAACCCGGTAGCTTATCTTGTTAATAGTTTTCATTGCAGCATGAGTGCGCATGTTTACCTTATATGCAATCACGTTGTTATTTATTTATTACATATTTTTATCTCGGCGCGACACCTGCTCCGCCTCATGCCCCGTAACTAACGGAAACAAGATGTGGAATGTGGTAATCCCTTGATGGTTTATCAAGCCCTGAAGATGATGGCCAAAAGGCATGCTTTACAATGGGTTGTCGCGTTGCCACAATTACATCTGCTGTCGGTCGTCCGAACGCCGCTAGCCGTGATGGGGGCGAAAAACGATTCCCAGCGGATGAGGCTGTCTCGAGTTTATGTACGGATCGGGGATGCCGTTAACAAGTGTTTCGTCGTTTTTGTAATAGGCACGGTGTCAGCATGTAATAGGTAATAGCGTAATAGGTAATAGAGGTTCTCGGGAGTGGTCTTCCTCCGGGTGATGGCTCTCTTGTTATGCCTATTCCGTCCCGGACTGGAAGAAAGGGCCATTCGGCAGCCACAAGGAGACATCATGGAAGGGGCCGCGCGAAAAGAGTCTTTAGGCATTAAAGGAATCGAATCGATTCATATGTTCGTGGCCGATCTAGACAGCAGTCGCGATCATTATGTGAATAATCTCGACTTCGCGGAGATTGCGGTATCAACACCTGAGTTCGAGTCCGAGCATCAATCGCGTGCGTGTGTGGTGGAAGCCGATGGCGCGCGTTTCACGCTCATCGCGCCGCTCGGTTCCGAAAGCGAAGGGGCTCACTGGCTTGAACTGCATCCGGAAGGCGTGGGGAGGCTGGTGTTCGATGTGGCGGACGCGGAAAAGACTTTCGCGCTTTTGGCCGAACGTGGTGCCACGGCGATCACTGCCGTCGAGAAGCGCAAGGTTGATGCCGGGATGGCGACGTGGTTCGATATCGTGACCCCCTTGGGCGATACGGTCTTCCGCTTTGTGCAGTATGACGGTTGCTCCCCGCTCATGCCAAACTTGAGGCGGCTCACGACGCAAAGAGGCGGGAACAATCGCTTCGGCATTACCAAGGTTGATCACATCACAACGAATTTTCTGACCCTTCAACCGGCTCTGGCCTGGATGGATCAGGTGATGGGCTTCGCGCGCTTCTGGGAAATCGAGTTTCATACACAAGACGTGCATAGCAGTCAGGCCGGTGGTTCAGGACTCAAGTCGATTGTGATGTGGGATCCGGAATCCGGGTTGAAATTCGCCAACAACGAACCGGCGCAACCCTTCTTCAAGGCGTCACAGATCTATCTGTTCTATCGGGATCATCGCGGTGCCGGTGTGCAGCATGTGGCGCTCGCCGTTTCGAATTTGGTGACAGCCGTAGAAGGTTTGCGCGGGCGTGGCGTACAGTTCATGCCCACCCCCGGCGCTTATTACGAGAGACTGCCCAAGCGACTCGTTGAACTCGGCGTGCAGGCGGTCGAAGAGGACATCGAAGATCTGCGGCGGCTCGAAATCCTTGTCGATGGCCGGTCGGACGGTCAATACATGCTGCAGATCTTCATGAAAGAAGCCGCTGATTTGCTCAAAGATCCGCAGGCAGGACCATTCTTCATCGAACTTATCCAACGCAAGGGCGACGCTGGCTTCGGCGAGGGAAACTTTCGTGCTTTGTTCGAAAGTATTGAAAGCCAAAAGCGCATCGAGAGCCAGATTTAGAGAGGCCTTTGGTTGGGCGATGGCGATGTCTTTCCTCCGAAGACCGCTTGGAACTCCCTCTTCAGCGCCATGTCCACTTCGGCCATGGTCGGCGTGTGCCCCAACGCCCACAGCGAGGTGACGCCATGCTGGCGGATGCCGCAGGGGACGATTCCATCGAAATGGCTGAGGTCGGGATCGACATTGAGCGAGACGCCATGAAAGGTCACCCACCGGCGAACGCGGACGCCGATGGCGGCGATCTTCTCTTCGCGTCCGGCGCCGCGGTCGACCCAAATCCCGACGCGTCCCTGGCGACGGCCGCCGTCGACACCGAAATGCGAGAGCGTGCGGATCAGCCACTCTTCCAGTTGGCAGATGAATTGGCGGATATCGGCGCCCCGCCGGCTCAAATCGAGCATCACATAGGCAACCCGCTGGCCGGGGCCGTGATAGGTGTATTGGCCGCCGCGACCCGTCTGGAAAACCGGAAAACGGTCGGTCGTCAGAAGGTCTTCGGGCTTGGCCGAAGTGCCGGCGGTGTAAAGCGGTGGATGTTCGAGAAGCCAAACCAATTCGTCGGCCTCGCCGGATCGGATGGTGGCCACACGGTCTTCCATGGAGGTGATGGCGGACGGATAATCGACCGGCTGATCGCTCATTCGCCATTCAACCCCCGTATTATGAGGGAATTCGAACAACGGCCTTGAACCTTGTCTCTGGTTTTGGTATCAACCCCACCTTACCGGCGACCAGGCCGGTTAGCTACCAAGGAATGCGGTCGTGGCGGAACTGGTAGACGCGCAGCGTTGAGGTCGCTGTGGGGCAACCCGTGGAAGTTCGAGTCTTCTCGACCGCACCAAGAAAAAAGGCCCTCCCTGTTTCCGGGAGGGCCTTTTTTCTTGGGCTTTCAAGCCGCCGCCTCTTTTTCATCCACCGACAAGGGCTATATGTAAGTGGCGGCAGGCCTTCGCAGCGAGCCCGAGCGGCGCTTGAGCGGAGGCACAGGCGTCATATGAACTCATGCTCTGGAGCGACTATTTTGTCCCAGAGCATGACAGCCTTGAGAGCCCTATGGACGACGATTGCCTTCTCCCCATCGAACATCTGGAAGAACACGATGTTTATGGGGAGCGGCGGTGGACCGGACGAGTGGTGATGCCGGGCGGCTTTCCGATCAATGTGCTGATATTACGGCTGCGAACCGGCTTATTGGCTGTTCGCAATCGCTGCCCGCATCGCGATATCGCGTTGCTGCGGGGGCGACTGGACGAGGCGGCTGGGATTTTGGAATGCCCCAGTCATGGTTGGGAATTGTCTTTAAGCGGCAGCGAGCTCCATGCCCGTCCGGTGATCGAACGCGAGGGGACGTTTTTTATGGCGAGATAGCACTTGCTCCAGGCTGGAGGAGAAAGCACTCTGCGCCGACTGACTGTCTCCAGATTGAAAGGTTGCCCATGTCTCGTCGCCTGATTTCCTCCGGTTCGCCATTTGAAGAGATTGCCGGCTATTCCCGCGCCGTTGTCGATGGCGAGTGGGTTTTCGTTGCCGGAACCAGCGGTTTTGCCAATGGCCAGATTGCCGATGCCGTCGAAGATCAGGCGGAGCAGGCTTTCACGACGATTTCCCAGGCCCTGGCCGAGGCGGGCGCGTCTTTGGCCGATGTGGTGCGAGTCCGCCTTTACTTGAGCGATGCTTCCTATTTCGAACCGGTCGCCAAGATTTGCGGAAAGCATTTCAAAGGGATTCGGCCGGCCAACACCAGCGTGATCTGTGGTTTGGTCGATCCGCGCATGAAGGTCGAGATCGAAGTGACGGCGCGAAAGGCTTAGAGCGCGATGACATTAGGTCGGCGCACTGTGGTGCGCTAACCTAATGTCTGAATCGCCCTCTCATTTAATGAATAGAGGCGGATTCAGCTTTTAGATCGAAGCGCTCTTGGCGATTCGATCTAAAACCATCCGGCTCTAAGCCAGTCCCCGACAATCGGACTCTGCGTTTGCCGATTGCTGTTGTCTTTCATCCGTGGGCTGTCGGTTTTTCCGGCAGCCCTTATTTTTTAAGACGCAATCACGAAGACTTCATTCTCCGGCCTTGTAAACGCGTAGGGCGTGGACCAAATCGCACCTGTCGGACGCTGGCGATTTGGGGGGCTGCATGCGCATCGAGTTACGTTTCGGCGTGATTCTCGCTTTTTGTTTCGTTCTCGGTGTGATGGTCGCGGGATATATTTCCTATACCCTCGAATTCCGGCAGGCCAAAGAAGAGGTGACGGAAAAGGCGCATGTCCTCTTGACGACGGCCCTTTCCGTTCGGGCCTATACGGTCGACGAGGTGGCCTCTCTGGTCGGAGAACTGGGCACCGAGAAAGAGTTCCATCCTCAGATGGTGCCATCCTATGCGGCGCAGACGACCATGAAACGTCTGCAAAAGGAATTTCCCGAATATAACTACCGCGAAAGTTCCCTCAATCCGACCAATGTCGCGGACCGCGCGTCCGACTGGGAGGTGGGCCTGATCCGTGCTTTCCGCCAGGATGACGCCGTGACCGAATTGTCGGGTGAGGTCGGCAACGGGTCGAATACCCGTTTTTACGTCTCCCGTCCCATTCGCCTCACCAACCCGGCTTGTCTGGAGTGCCACACCACACCCGATGTCGCTCCCAAAACCATGGTGGCGAAATATGGGGCCGGGAATGGATTCAACTGGGCCTTGGGCGATATCGTCGGTATTCAGCTCGTCGAGGTTCCCGTGTTGCCGACACGGCAGAAAGCGTTCAACGGCGTGTTGATCACCGTTGGCTCGCTGACGTGCGTGTTTGTGCTCACCGCGGCCATCTTTCTCATGCTGCTGCGTCGCTATGTGACGAATCCGCTCGGGACAATCACCCGTTCCGCCCAATCATTGAGCCTTGACCGGGCTCCCCTTGCGCCGGATCGGGCTTCTCAACTCGACGGCCAATTCCGGGTTCTCGAACAGGCGGTTACCCGTCTCAAAACCAGCCTGGATCAGGCCACACGCCTGTTTCTGGAAAAAGATATCGGAAATGGAGGATAGAACCGGTCATGGCGACCATTTTCCTTATCGCTCTGACGGCGCTTCTCTGGCTTCTTGAGATCACGACCGCGCCGGAAGAGGGGGCGCATGGCGTCCTGCTTTACAATATGGTGTTGGCGCTGAGCGCCATCTGCGCGGTGCGACTGGTCGAAATCTTCGTTGGCGCATTGACGCTGGGTGGTCATGCTTCGAAAGCGACGACCGATCGGTTGCGCGCCATGACCTCCATTCTACTCTATGCCACGGCCGGTTTGGGTTGGTTGCGGTTCGGTATGGGGGTGGACGTGAGTGGCCTGCTCGCCACTTCCGCGGTCTTTTCGGTGATCATCGGTTTCGCCCTGCAAGCGACGCTGGGGAATTTGTTTTCCGGTTTGTCTCTGGAACTGGAACGTCCCCTGAAGGTTGGCGACTATCTGCTGAAAGGCCAGATCGAAGGTCGTGTGGAGGCGCTTAAATGGCGCTCCCTGTTTATTCGGACCAGCCGCAACACCCGGATCGTGTTACCGAACAGTGCGCTGACGGGGGATGCGGTGGAGGTTATCGACAAGACGAGGCCATCTCTCGTCACCATCCCGTTCACGGTTTCCGCCTCGGTGCCGCCGATGAAGGTTCAGGCCGTGGGGATGCAGGTGCTGACCAGTGGGTTGCCGGATGTTTGTCGCGACCCCGCGCCATCGATTCTTGTCTTGGGGACGGAGCCTTACACCGGCTGCCTGCGGTATGGCGCCCGGTTTTATTCGCTGGCTTTTCTAGACCGGACGGCGGTCGGTTCCGCCGTTTTCGTCCGCCTGTGGTGTGCCCTTTCTCGCCAGGATATCGTTGTCTCGCCCCCCGGGGCGTCCCATGATTTCGTGGTCGAGGATGGCGAGGTTATCGCTTTGTCGTCTCCAGGCAAGACGATGCAACAGGCGTGCTTGACGGCCCTGGTGCCGGGACACCTGCCGCGGGACATCTTCCAGAGGTTGCGCTCTAAGGGGCGGCGACTCCACTATGGTCCTGGGGAACAAATCGATTTGGAGGGTGGCGCGGCGGTTGTTCTTTCCGGGTCCGCCCGCGAAGAAAGCCCCGGTGGCGAGCAGGATGTTTCCGAAGCTTTGACGCAACTGAGAGCCGCTCCGCTCGCCCTGGACGCGCCGCCGATCGTCTCCGTGCGATTGATGATGGAGACCGCGGAACGGGCCGCCAATGTCATCGGGCCGATCGCCCATACCCTGGCAGCGCGCTATGGGGCGCTGACCGATGATCCCTTTGTGCTGAGTCGGGCGCTGGCCGAACATATTCCCGACGTCCGGGATCGAGCCCACTTTCTCCGTGAATCGCCCGAATGCCCGAGCCGTCGCCTCGCCCCCGGTGCCTTGTTCGGTTGGGCTGCCTTACTGGGGCTGGAGCCGGTTGGGCAACGGCTTCCGGTCAGCAACAACGCTGTGGAAATTCTCCGTCTGACGGCCGACGAGGTGCGTGAGGTCCTGTCCGGCCTCGATGACGCTCTGTTCTTCCTCATGGCCGCCGAACCGGGCTTGCGGGGGTTGTCGGCGCCCGTGTTGGAGCAGTGGCTGCGGACCTGAGCAAGGTCAAGACAGGGGCCATTGCGTTCCTCTTTTTGTTTGACCTCCGGGCGTTCGACGTTCACGTTGTGTAGTCAAATTACACAACGTGAGCGAGGCGATGGCCGACCGTAAGATCGAAGCTTTGCTGGCTTTGCGCGGCAAAGGGCAAGGACCAATAGGGCGTGACCGTATCTCCATGCTGGAGGCGGTGGCCGAACATGGCAGCATCACCCAGGCGGCCAAGGTCTTGGGGTTCAGTTATAAGGCCGTGTGGGATGGGGTGAACGCCATCAACAATCTATTGCCGCATCCGGCTCTGATCGCGCAAGCCGGAGGGCGGGGCGGTGGCGGCGCCGAACTGACCGAGGATGGGCGTCGTCTGATCGCCGCCTTTCGTCGTCTAGAGGACAAACTTTCCCGTATTTCCCAAGCCATCGCTGAAGATGGGCTGGATGACCATACTGATCTCTTGTTCTGGAGCGTCGCCATGAAGACCAGTGCCCGCAACGCCTTCCGCTGTCAGGTGACCGATATTCGTTGGGCGCCGGTCAATGTCGAGGTCACGCTCAAGGTATCGGAAGAAAACTCCATCGTGGCCGTGGTCACCAAGGACAGTGCCCAGGAGCTCGGTTTGGTTCCCGGCCGCGAAGCTGTGGCGTTGGTCAAATCGTCCTTCGTGATGCTGGCCCGTGGCGATGTCTTGCCGCGCGTGTCGGCGCGCAATCTGATCTGGGGCACGGTGATCGAGCGTATCGATGGCGGGGTCAACACCGAGATCGTCCTCGATATCGGGACCGGCAAGACGCTGACGTCGGTGATTACCAAAGACAGCGCCGACGAGCTTCCCTTGGCCGTGGGGGATCGCGCCTGTGCCTTGTTCAAGGCCTCCCACGTCATCTTGGCGGTCGACTGAGGGGGATTGAAATGAGCTCCTGTCGTGACGCGGTGCTGGTCTTATCCGGGCTTATGATCCTTGCCGGCTGTGCCTCGGCGCCGCAAGGGCCGACCATCCAGGTGATGCCGGCGCCCAACAAACCGTTTGCCGTCTTTCAAGAGGATGCGGCGATCTGCAAGCAGTACGCCAGCCAACAGGTGGCCGGGCAGGCGGATAGCGCCAACGAGCGGGCTCTTGGCGGTGCATTGCTGGGAACCGTGCTCGGCGCCGGTCTCGGCGCCGCCGTCGACGGTGGACGGGGGGCCGGCATTGGCGCTGCGGCCGGCGGGCTTGTCGGTACCGGCGTCGGTGCCAGTTCTTCCGATCATTCCCAACATGGCATACAAAGTCAGTACAATAGCGCCTATGCGCAATGCATGTATGCCAAGGGCAATCAGGTTCCCGGTTTTCGGCCGATAACCGCAGTGCCGCCACCGCCGAGCAACTTTGTGCCTCCCTCGTCCAATAATTTCGTTCCGCCGCCTCCGTCTCCGCCCGTCGGTGTTCCGCCGCCGGCCGACGCAGTGCCGGCGCCGGCCAACCTGCCTCCGCCAGGTCGATGAGGGGATAGGCGTTTCACAGCAGGCCGACGACGGCGCCGCTGAGGCAGGTGGCGATGGTGCCGGAAAGGATGGACTTGGCGGCGAGATGAACCACCTCGCTTTTGCGTTCGGGAATCATGGCGCCCAATCCGCCGATCATGATTCCGAGACTGCCGAAATTGGCGAAACCACAAAGGGCATAGGTCGTCATCAGGCGGGACCGAGGACTCAAGGCGCTCTCGGGCAGAGCCGCCAAATCGAGATAGGCGACGAATTCGTTCAACGCCGTCTTACTGCCCATCAATCCCCCAGCCGTCAAGGCGTCGTCCCAGGGCATGCCGATCCCCCACATGACCGGGGCGAAGAGCGCGCCCAGACCGCGTTGCACGGTGACCGGGGCGCCGGCGACGTCCGGAAGAGCGGCCAGTCCGATATTGATCAAGGTGACCAGGGCGACCAGCACCAGCAACATGGCGATGATGTTGACCAAGAGCCCGATACCGTCGGTGGTGCCTTTGACGATGGCGTCAATGGCATTGGCGGCCGGGGTTTCGATGTGAAATTGTCCGG
>DATNIV010000431.1:0-6726 GCA_035604255.1 Telmatospirillum sp.
GCTGCCGCCCGGTTGTTTGATGTTGGTCGCCACTCTGACATCACCCATGAAGATGGTCGCGACGCCGCCGACCAACGCGTGGATATGATCGACGAGATCTTCATTGTCGTTGAGGATGGTCTCGCCAACGGCCAGTTGACCGTTTTTGATGGAAAAATCACCGCCCTTGGCGCGAAGAACCTCCCAGGCGACGGCGACGTTGTTCGCTTGCCGGGCGATGGCTTGGCGCTCCATGCTGTCGCGGACCTCGACGACCACGATGACGGTCAGAACGACAGCCAAAGACAACAGGCTGACGATGTTGAGAGCGGTTAGTTTCCAGCTCAGACCAAAGCGAAATTTGCTCGGCAACATAGCAGTCCCCATATGACTGAAGATATAGTCATTACATACTATCGTACATAAATTTACATTTTGTAAATGCTAATTTATTGGTTTGTTTGAGGCGTGGGGTGATTGGTTCGTGATCAACTACCACTGCATCGTCTGATAGGGGATGAAGTCGACCATCTCGCCGGGGACGATGTGACGACTGTCCTCCGTCATATCGACCAGGCCTTCGCCGTCCGGAGAATATCCGCCGCTGGTCGCCGGCGTGCCGCAAGGCTCGGCTTGCGGCGTTCCGTCGGGGCCGGCTTTCAGGCGGCTTCTGACGAACTGCCGCCCCGAATGGTTCTTTGAGAATGTCGCCGCCGCCGTCACCCTGAAGCGTTGCGGGCTGATCGGTTCGCCGACGGCGCCGGACAGGCGAAGAATCGCCGGGCGAGCCAAGATCATGAAAGCGATCTGCGCCGCCACGGGAGAACCGGGCAATCCGATGAAGGAGGCGTCGCCGATCTGTCCCAGCGCCGTTGGTTTGCCGGGCCTTATCGACAGTTTCCAAGGCAGGAGGGCGCCCAGCGATCGGACGGCGTCCCGTACATGATCTTCCCCGCCCACGGAAACGCCGCCGGACGTGATCAGCAAATCGTAGCGTTGCGCGGCGTCGGAGAACGCCCGGCAGGTGGCATCGAACCGATCGGGAAGGTTGCCGAGATCATCGACGTGGCAGCCAAGCCCTCGAGCCAGCGCCATCAGCGCGAAGCGATTGGACGTATATACGGATCCCGGCGGCAAGGGATGGCCGGGTTCGATGATTTCGTCGCCGGTGGAAAACACCGCCACCCTCAGGCGTCGATAAACGGGCAAGGTGCTCCGGCCGACGGTGGCCGCCAGTGCCACATGGTGCGGCAGCAGCCGCCGGCCGGCCCTGACGACGACGGTTCCCGCGGCGAAGTCCTCGCCGGCCGGGCGCACATGCCGGCCGGCCACGCCGCCCGTCGGCACAAGCACGAAGTCCTGACCCTGCCGATCTTCGAGCGTGCAGTTTTCCTGCATGACGACGGTGTCCAGTCCGCAGGGCAGCGGGGCGCCGGTGAAGATCAGCGCCGCCTCGCCGGACCCGAACGTTCGATGCGCCGGATGTCCCGCCGCGATGCGCGCGACGATCCGCAAGGACGTTGTCTCGTCCGATGAGGAAAGATCGCTATGGCGAACGGCGAAGCCGTCCATGGCGGCGTTGGCGAACGGTGGCGAATCGATCGTCGCGATGATGTCCTTGGCCAAAACGCGGCCATGAGCCTCGGTCAGCGGTACCGTTTCCAGACCGACCACGGGCACACATCGCTTGGCGAGGAGGGCGAGCGCTTGGTCAAGGCCGATCTCCGCATCCGATGCCGGGAGACCATCAAGCGAGGCCGGTTTCGTCAATGGGCGAGACGACGCTTCACTCAAGACAGGCATTTTCTGTCCTCGCCTTTCGCCGCGCCGTCTTGGACTCGCGATGGCGTGGCGTAAAGGGTGAAACGGCCTTCACGGGCGAAGGCGGCCAATCCGACTCCGGCGGACTCGGCGAAGGTGATCCCGAGGGTTGTCGGGGCCGAAACCGATGCAATGAGCGGGATGCCGGCGGCGGCGGTTTTGTGGACCATTTCATAGGAGCAGCGGCTGGAGGCGGCAATGAATCCAGCCCCCCGGTCAATGCCATTGCGCGCCAGGAAACCAATGATCTTGTCCAGCGCGTTATGCCGTCCAATGTCCTCGCGCACCGCGACGATATGTCCGTCAGCCTCGGCGAAAGCGGCAGCATGGACCGCGCCGACCTCGTGATTGAGGAGCTGGTGAGCCGGGAATTCCGCCATTGCCCGGCAAATCGCCCGGGGACTGAAGCGAGAGGTCGACGCGACCGGATCGACTGGCCGCAACGCTTCGGTGACGCTGTCGCTTCCGCAGAGGCCGCAACTGCTGCCGGCCACCAGATTGCGCCGATGCCGGTCGCGCAGCAGCATATAGCGCTCTTTGGTCACCGTGACATCGACCTCAAACCCGTCGTCCATTTTCTTCACCTTGACCGCGGAGATTTCGTCGACAGTGGCGACGATAGCTTCGGTCAGGGAAAAGCCGATCGCGAAATCCTCGAGGTCGGTGGGGGTGGCCAGCATGACGGCAAACGGAAATCGATTGTAGAGGATGGCGATGGGGACTTCCTCGGCAACGGCCTCCCGGCGTGGTGTTGCCTGGGCGGCGGAAAACGGTATCGCTTTGATCAGATGCGATCCCGGACGCGGAGTCCGCCCGTCATTCCTCAGTGAAATGGCCTCACGCATAGCGGCCCCCTGTCATTGAAATACATTGTTACGCGCATCTTGGCTGTCATCCCCCTGTCATGCTCATGGAGCGGGTGACGGTGGGCCTCTGTGCCGTGACGAAATGATGTCCCCGTGGTTTGCGGGCAATGCCGTCGCAGATCGCCTGGATCAGCAGATCATTGGCTTCCGACGCGCGCAAGGGGCTCTTCAGATCGATGGACAGATCGTGTCCCAGACACAGGGCGAGTTGCCCGGTACAGGTGACGCGGAGGCGATTGCAGTGGTTGCAAAAGCTGTGCGTGATCGGCGTGATGAAGCCAAGCCGGCCACCGGTTTCTTCAACCAGCACATAGCGCGCCGGCCCGCTGTTGCGATCTGGAACGTCTTCCAGTGTAAATCGTTTGCTCAAACGCTGGCGAACGGAGGACAGCGGCAGATAACGGTCACTTTGGGTTCCGCCTCCGGACCCGATCGGCATAGCCTCGATCAAGGTCAAATCCATGCCGCGGCCATGGGCGAACAGCATCAAATTTTCCAGACCCAGCTCGGTGATGCCGCGCATCGCCACCGCATTGATCTTGACCGACAGACCTGCGGCCAACGCCCTGTCGATGCCCTCCAGGACCTGGGCGATATCGCCGCGTCTGGTGATGGCAGCGAAGATCGTCGGGTCGAGGGTGTCCAGCGAGACATTGATGCGGCGCACGCCGGCGGCTTTCAGCTCTTTGGCATGGCGGGCGAGGAGGGAGCCATTGGTGGTCAGGGTGATCTCGTCCAGCGCGCCCGAACGCAGATGCCGGCTCAATCCGTGGACCAGGCTCATGACATTCTTGCGCGCCAAAGGCTCGCCGCCGGTCAAGCGCAGGCGGCGCACGCCGAGGGCGACGAAGGTCGAACACAAGCGGTCCATTTCGTCGAGGCTGAGAACCTCGCTTTTGGGGAGGAAGGTGACGTCGTCGCCCATGCAATAGACGCAACGGAAATTGCAGTGGTCGGTCACGGAGACGCGCAGGTAATCGATCTTGCGGTCGAATCCGTCGATCAGCCCGGTCCAGGGAGAGTCCGTCGCGCCGTCTTTCGTCATGGTCAGACCTCGTCTAGAGGGTGGAAATGTGGAACGGACGGTTTCCACCTCAACGCAAATATCATCGGGAGCCGCGCAATAGTAACCGCTACTCTTTCGTCATCCCCGCGAAACCGGGGATCCATACTGTCGGCTGGATTCCAGCGTTCGCGGGAATGACGAGGTGATTCGTTCAAGTCTGCGGAACGCTTTAGCGGGCTGATGCCGAGCACTGGTGATCGGTCGCGGATTCCGACACTTGCGGATAAGCGCTTCCCGCCGTCTTGCGATAGATCAACCAATACATGCCACCGACCATGACGCTTCCGCCAACGATATTGCCGAGGGTGGCGAACAGCAGATTGTGCAGAATGCCTGGAACGGTGATGGCCGAGACATCCAGACCGGCGGGGACATGCCCGGTTGCCGTCAACAGCAAGGCCATCGGCAAAAAATACATGTTGGCGACGCAATGTTCGAAGCCGGCGGCGACGAAGAGCCCGATCGGCAGGATCATGGAAATGATCTTGTCGGACGTGCTGCGGCATGAATAGGCCAGCCAAACCGCGAGACAGACCATCAGGTTGCACAGGATGCCCTTGAAGAAGATCGTCACCGCATCCGGTTGAATCTTGCCGATCGCCAGCTTGAGGACGGCGGCGCCGACCGCGCCATTGTTCATGTCCATGTGATGCGCCATGTACACCAGGAAAACCAACCCTAAGGCGCCGACCAGATTGCCGATCCAGACGACGACCCAGTTGCGCAAGACCTGTCCGGCCGTGATGTGACCGCTGGCCATCGACATGACGGTCATGGTGCTGCCCGTGAACAGTTCGGCGCCGCCGACCAGGACAAGGGCCAGCCCGAGCGCGAAGACGGATCCGCCGAGAACCCGTTGCACCGCGAAGGACAGGGCGGAATCGGCAAGCACGATGCAGAAATACATGCCGCCCAGTCCGATGGCGCCGCCGGCGACCACCGCGAGCAGGAAACTTTGCATGACCGGCATGGTTGCTTTCTTCACGCCGGTCTTTTCGGCTTTTGCTTCCATTTCGGCGGGCGTCAAAGCGTCTACGCCCGTTATTTCGATCTTCGAAGATACGTCATTCGTGGCCATCTTGAGCCTCCTTAAATGCTTGGTCGTTCCGGTATGTTTCTGTTTTTCTATTCACTTGAAACCGTCACCCTTAAAGGGCGAGGGCCATGTCCTCGCCGATGGGCGCGTAATCGTTGATTCCGCCGCCTTGGACCAATTTCCGGTGAAGCGCCTCGACGCCCAGGCGAACCCCTGGCGTCATCATGCCGAGGAAGACGACGTCCTGGGGTTGGATGCCAAGAAAGACGATTTCCGGAATGGTTTCCCGCAAACTGGCGATCAGGAAGTTCAGCGGGATGGCGTGGGTCGTTATCAGGAAATGATCGGCGACGCAATCTTCGTCGAGTAGACGGATTGCGCCGGGGGGGAGTTGCATATCCGCCGCATCGACGATCAACACGCGATCAGGATTGCAAGCCCGGACCTGATGAATGTGGTTCTCCGGCGATGCACCGCCATCGATGACCTCCCAACCGGGGGCTGGTTCGGCATCCAGAAGTGCAGCCAACAAAGGCCCGGCGCCGTCGTCGGCCCGCATGTCATTGCCAACCGTGAAAATGACGTTCGTCATGACGTCCGTCTCCCCATCAAATAGATGACTGGTTCCTGTTCGATGGCGGCGAGAGAGCCATCGAATTCGCCCAACCAGTCGGCGACCTCGGCCGAGGTTTGCGTCTTGGCCTCGGCGATGGCGGGGCGGAGCAGGGCGGTGTGGCTGCGGTCGACCGTGATCTCGCCGAAGCGGAGCAGGCCGGCGAGTTTACGCCGTGCCTCACCGCCATCGGGAAAGGCGGACAGGATTTCGTCATACAGCACGGCGGAACAGCGCAGAACCGGTTTGAAACAGTCGAAGACGCCGATATGGTGACCGATCGCCAGCGAATAATAGACGACCTGTTTGGATGCCTCCGGGATGTCCTCGGCGCGTTCCAAGACCTTGGCGTTCAACCGGTAAAAGACGATGTCGCCGGTGGTCATGGCTGTTCGTCCGTCAAGGTCCGCGTGAAGGTTTGGCACAGGCCGGAGAATATTTCGGCACGACGGGGGTCCGTTTCAGCGGCAATGAATCGCGCGATTCGGCTTTCGACCTGGACTGGATCGCGTGATTCCAAAAGCGACAGAAATTCCTCGACGATATCTTTGCCCTGGCGGTAGCCGGCCATCTGCCGCGCCTGGCGTTCCAGGAGGACTCGCAAATTGTAGGGCATGTCGGGATGCTGAAGCGGTGCCGCCTCGCCATCGGCCTCAATGTGGGTTTCGGCTTTCAATTTCTGGCCCAACAGACCAAGCGCCATTGCGAATCCGTAGATGGTAGCCGGTGGCGTGGGAGGGCATCCGGGAATATAGACGTCGACCGGCACAATCTTGTCGGTTCCTCCCCACACGCAGTAAAGGTCGTGGAAAATGCCGCCTGAGCAGCCGCAGGCGCCATAGGACACGACGATCTTGGGTTCCGGTGCGGCCGCGTAGGCGCGCAGAGCCGGCATCCGCATCGCGCGCGTCACCGCGCCGGTGTAGAGCAAAATATCGGCGTGCCGTGGCGAGGCCACCACCTTGATGCCGAAACGTTCGGCGTCGAACAAAGGTGTGATGGCCGCGAAGATTTCGATCTCACAGCCGTTGCAGCCGCCGCAATCGACACGATAGACATAGGCCGATCGCTTGATATTGCTGAGCAACTGACCTTTCATACTGGCGATATGGTCCGACATGGAAAGCCCGGCCGGTTGGGCCGTGAGGTCATTGGGGGAAATGAAAGCGCTCATCGCCGGTTCTCCAACTGCCGTTCGATACCCAGGCTCGCCACCTGCTCGACATCGTGTTTGCGTTTGCATTCCGGGCATGTCGCGACCAGAAGACGCGTGCGGTCCGCTTCCTCGGGGGAGGTGCAGAAGGCGTTGATGAGGTCGGCGACATAGGCCACTTCCTTGGCCGGT
>DATNIV010000432.1:0-7936 GCA_035604255.1 Telmatospirillum sp.
ACGAACGGTCAGGATCGCTGCCGATATTCGGACGAAAGTGCATTTCGGCCGCCTTAATCTGATGGATGAGCATTATCCCGTGGATGATGACATCGATATCATTTTTTGCCGGAACATCTTGATCTATTTCGACAGGCCGACTCAGGAGGCGGTGATTCAACGACTGTCCCGGCATCTTCGTCGGGGGGGGTATTTCTTCGTCGGCCATACCGAAAGCATCGCCGGTTTCAGTCTGCCGTTGCAGCCGGTCGCCAATGCGGTGTTTCAACGCCGGTGACGAACGGGACAGCCCTGGTTGGTATCGGCCGCGACTGCGGCTGCAGCGGTCGCCCCGAGAATGTAACTATTTTAACATTATTATTGTCACTTGAGGGGTTTTTGGGATCGCTCTAATTTGTTCTTGCGAGGCTATCGCGAGTGGGTCATATAATCACTATAAAGTATGTGGTTATTGCACTGCATTCCTGTGTAAATTGGCCTTTCCGAGGACGGGGTTTTCATGGCGAGAGCGGGCGGTGGCCTGACGGGCGTTGAACGTAAATTCCATTCTGACGAGATTATCGTCAGTAAAACGGATTTAACGGGACGCATTATTTACGCGAACGAAGTCTTCCAGCGCGTATCCGGCTATTCCGAGCCGGAATTACTGGGGCAGCCGCACAGTCTTATTCGCCATCCACGCATGCCACGATGCGTCTTTAAGCTCCTGTGGGACACCATCGAATCCGGAAACGAAATATTCGCCTATGTCCTGAACCGTGCCAAGAACGGCGACGAATATTGGGTGTATGCCCATGTGACGCCGACGTTTGGCGCCACCGGCAAGATCATCAGCTATCACTCCAATCGGCGGTCCCCGAAGCCGGAAGCCGTGGAAAAGGCCACCGGTCTTTACGCCAAATTGCTGGCCGAAGAAGAGCGCCATGCCGATCGTAAGGACGGCATGGCGGCCGCGACCCGCATGTTGATGGATCTCCTCGGTAACCTGGGAAAGCCCTACGATGAGTTTGTCTTCAGTCTCTAAGGCGACGCTGGCCGGTTATGCGGGTCTGCTGGTCACTCTGCTGCTCGCGATCGATGCGATCATGGCTGGGCGCCTTCAAGCTATTGTTTTGGTTCTTGTTCTGATGGGGCTTGGCGGGTTGAGCGCGCATTGGCTGAGACGCGCCGACGGCAGCCTGCGCAAGGCATGCGACGTGCTGGCCGCGGCGGCGCAAGGCAATCTCGATCGCCGGGTGCTGCATATCCGGGGGCATGGGGTCACCGGGCAGATGCTGATGAACATCAATCGATTGCTCGATTTGACCGAGGCTTTTACCAAAGAGGCCGATGCGGCGATGGCTTGCGCCGCCGAGGGACGATATTTCCGGCAGATTCTTCGCCAAGGCATGAGCGGCGAATTTTCCGCCCACGCTTTGCTGATCAATCAAGCCTTGTCCTCGATGGAACAGCGAACCGGAACCTTCGTCAGCGAAGCATCGGGTATCGGAGCGACCATCAAGACGGCCAGCCAGGGCATGGCGGCGACCGCGACCGAGTTGGAGGCGACCTCGCGTCAAATGAGCGAAATCGCAGGCAGCAATGCCAGAAAATCGACCGACGTCGCGCGAATCGCCGAGGAGGCGTCTTCGGATGTGGAGACGGTGGCCTCCGCCGCCGAACAGGTTTCCGCAGGCATTCGAGAGATTGCCAATCGTGTGGCGCTCTCCGCCGAACAGGCCAAGGAGACCGTGCGGGAAGTCGCCGAAACCGATCGGGATATTCAAAGTCTGCTGGAAGCCGCACAGCGTATCGGCGATGTGGTCGCTTTGATTACCGCCATCGCCAATCAGACCAATTTGCTGGCGCTGAATGCGACGATCGAGGCGGCGCGGGCCGGGGATGCCGGGAAGGGATTCGCCGTGGTCGCCGGTGAGGTCAAGACATTGGCCAATCAAACCGCGCGGGCGACCGGCGAGATCGTCGAGCAGGTCGATACGATTCGCATGGCAACGGAAACAGCGGTTTCCGCGATCCGAAAGATTTCGGATCTGGTCCACCATATCGACAGTTCCTCGACGGCGATTGCGGCAACCACGGAACAGCAAAGCGTGGCAATGAACGACATCAGCCGTTCGATCCGCAATGTGTCCTCCGGGATGCGGGATGTCTCGCAGACCATTTCCGATGTCGCCGGAACGGCGGACACGGCAACCGAGGCCGCCGGTCAAGTCCTGCTCGCCGCGGGGGATTTGGCCGAGCGAACCGTCAAGATGAACGACGGCATCGACAGGTTCGTCGACAGGGTGTGCGTGGGAATCGGCCAGCGCTGAGGCTTTTCGTCATGCCAGGGTTTGCTTGAGCGCATGATCGCGGCCTATTGTCGGGTCGTTTTTCGGTCGGAAAAGGAGCAAGGTTTTCTTTTCAGGACGAAGACGGTATGGCCGATTTGAAAGATCTCACAGCGGCATTATGGACGGCGAATGGCGCCGATGCCGATATTGATCGGGCAATTGCCGAGCATTTCGCCGTTTCATCGGCTGATTTCTCCTCTTCGATCGATCAATGCCGCACTTTGATCGCGGAGCGCTTGCCGGGGTGGCGATTGCATATTGGCTATGCGGCCAATGGCATTTTTCCCTATGTGTCCTTGGCCAAAGGTGACGAGGTCTTTGTCGCCGAAGCGCCGACAGTGCCATTGGCTATTCTGAGAGCCGTGATCGCCTGTCCGATCTCCTCACGATGACGATTATTTTTTAACGCAAAACTATCGGCGGCAAGACGGTAATCACATGAGAATGTTCTGGGATTCGGGTTGCGGATCGCCAGGGCCGTTTCCGGTTGTCCATGCTCTGAGTAGTTTCCGAAGCTTGACGCGCTGGCGGAGCGCTCCCCTTTATGGCGATTGGAGCGTTCGGGATGCAGGTCAAATGGTCGAGGGAATTGCAGTAATGGCCATGATCCTCATCGTCGAAGACGATGCGTTTATCCGTGAATTGGCGGAGATGACGATTCAAGATTGGGGGTACGACACGCTGTCGGCCAGCGATGCGGAGGAGGCGCTGATATTCCTGCGATCAGGGCGACCAATTGATGTGCTGTTTACCGATATCTATCTCAAAACGGCGGTTCTTGGCGGATGCGAGCTCGCGCATCAAGCAATCGCACTTCGGCCGGATTTGCGGGTTCTCTACACGACGGGAAATTATGTTACCGACGAAATAAAATCACTGTTTGTTGAAGGCATGAACTGCCTTCGTAAACCCTACACGCCCGATCATCTTCAACTCTCCCTCAAAGACTTGCTCGCCGCATAATATTTGAGAGGTGCAATTCATAGGAAATAATCGCCATGTCCGGTATCGCTTCGAGCGACATCGCGGAAGAGGTTATCCTGAAAGCCGGGGCGCTGCAGAAGGCCATCATCAACAGCGCCAATTTCTCAAGCATCGCCACCGATGCCAAGGGCGTTATTCAGATCTTCAACGTCGGTGCCGAGCGGATGCTGGGCTACACGGCGGCCGACGTGATGAACAAGATCACCCCGGCCGATATATCCGATCCACAGGAATTGATCGCGCGCGCCAAGGCGCTTAGCGTCGAACTTGGGACCACGATCACACCGGGTTTCGAAGCCCTGGTCTTCAAGGCCTCGCGGGGGATCGAGGATATCTACGAACTCACCTACATTCGGGAGGATGGAAGTCGCTTTCCCGCCGTCGTGTCGGTCACGGCGCTGCGCGATGTCGAGAACGCCATCATCGGCTATCTGCTGATCGGGACCGACAATACCGCGCGTAAGCAGGCGGAAGCCGCGAAAAAAAAGCTCGATCGCCGCCTGCGCGACGCGAATGAGGAAATTCAACGGTTTACCTATGTCGTCAGCCATGACTTGCGCTCGCCGCTCGTCAATATCATGGGGTTCGCCAGCGAAATCGACATTTGGCGGAAACAGATTTTTGAGCGGCTGGGCGCCTTGCGGGCCCAAGTTGGGGCTGAGTCGGATGCCGCGAGCGATGACGCCATGTACCGCGATGTCGAAGAAGCGGTCAATTTCATCAAGTCGTCGGTAGCGAAAATGGATCGGCTTATCGGCGCTCTTCTCAAGCTGTCGCACGAGGGGCAGCGTCAGTTCCAACCGCAATTCATCGATATGTCGCAGCTGTTGAAATCGACCTTTGAGGCGTTGGCTTATCAAGCGCAGGCCGTGAACGCCAAGATCACCATTGAAAACCTTCCGTCGATCGTCAGCGATCGCCTTGCTCTTGAACAGGTGTTTTCGAATCTCATGGACAATGCCGTCAAATATTTACGGGTCGGGGTGCCGGGGTGCATCGAGATCCGCGCCAACGAATCCGACGATGTGATCGCCTATGAGGTCCGCGACAATGGGCGTGGTATCGAGCCTCGCGATCGTCAGCGCATTTTCGATCTGTTCCGGCGATCCGGCATTCAGGACCGGCCGGGCGACGGGATCGGTCTGGCGCATGCGCGGACGCTGGTGCGGGGTCTTGGCGGGGCGATCACCGTCGAAAGTGAGCCTGGCGGTGGCAGTGTCTTCACCGTGACGTTGCCCAAGACCTGGCCTCAGCCCGCCAATGGGACGGCGACATGACCCAACCCGTGACGATCGTGATGATCGAAGACGACGAGGGCCACGCGCGCCTTATCGAGAAGAACCTCCGTCGCGCGGGAATCCATAATGCGATCGTGCCGCTGGTGGACGGTGCGAGCGCGATGACGTTCCTGTTCGGGGCGGATGGCTCGGGTCTCATCAACAAAGGGCGCCCCCTGTTGATCCTGCTGGACCTCAATTTACCGGATATGTCCGGCATCGATATCCTGGAACGCCTGAAGTCGAACGAGCATCTCAAAGTGTCGCCGGTGGTGGTGCTGACAACGACCGATGACAAACGGGAAATCCAGCGTTGCTACGAACTCGGCTGCAACGTCTATATCACCAAGCCGGTCGACTATGAGAAATTCGCCAACGCGATCCAACAGTTTGGATTGTTCATGTATGTCATGCAGGTTCCCGGGGCGAATTGATGTCCGTACCGCCTACTCGAATTCTCTATATTGATGACGATCCCGGTCTGTGCCGGCTTGTCCAAAAGGATTTGGAACGTCGGAACTATGTCGTCGAGATCGCCACCGACGGTGCCGGCGGCCTCGCGCGGCTCGCCGAAGGTGGCATCGACGTCGTCGCCCTCGATCATTACATGCCGGATCAGGACGGTCTGGTGACCTTGGCCCACATTCGCGACTTGGCCGAGCCGCCGCCGGTCATTTATGTCACCGCGACGCAGGAAGGCCATGTGGCGGTCGCCGCCCTGAAAGCCGGCGCGGCCGATTACGTTTCCAAGGATGTTCAAGGCGAGTTCCTGCCGCTTCTGCGCAGAGCCATCGATGCGGCTCTCGACGCCGTCCTGTTGCGTCGCGCCAAAGCCGTTGCCGAGGCGGAGAGCAAACTGAATTGGCAACTCGCCCAATGTATCGTCGACACCATTCGCGATCCCCTGGTCGTGCTCGAACAGGACATGACGATCGTGACCGCGAGCAAGGCGTTTTTGACGATCTTCGGAATTGCCGAGGCCGATGCTCAAGGGCGCCGCGTTTCCGAACTGGGCCAACGCCAATGGGACGTGCCGGCGCTTCGCGATTTGATGGCGAGAGTGCTTCCGGAAAACAAGCCGATCGAAAGTTTTGAGATCGAGGACGATTTTCCCGGATTGGGCCGTCGCGTTTTCAATTTGAACGCCAGGAAAATTTTTCGCCCAGGCGACCATGCTCATCGGATCCTTCTCGTCTTTGAGGACATCTCGGACCGCAAGCAGCGCGAGCGTGACGCCCAGATGCTGACGAACGAAATCTCGCACCGGATCAAGAACAACTTACAACTCATCGTCGGCCTCATCGCCTACGAAGCCAGATCGATGGTCCCGCCCTCCGCCAAAGGCTATAGCGCCATGCAGGGTCGCATTGGCGCGATCGCCCAACTTTATGACCTGATCTCTCAATCCAGTTTTGGTCAGACCGTTGCGATGGACGTCTATCTCAGGGAAATTGCCAAAACCATGTCGGCCGGCCTCCTCGGAACCGGGTCTGGCATCACAATAGAGGTCAGCGCCGAAGCGTTGCATATCGATGCCGATCGGGCCGTTCCCTTCGGGCTCCTGGTCAATGAGTTGGCGACGAATGCCATCAAGCACGCGTTCCCGACGGGGGCTGGACGCATCATGCTGGGGGTGACGCAGATCGGGGGCCAGATCGAACTGACCGTCGCCGACGATGGCATCGGCATGAAGGACAAGGATCTGGCGAAACTTCACGAGAAACGGGGCGCCAACTACGTGGCTATCTTTGTGCGCCAGCTTGGTGGAACGATGGTTCCGTCGCGATCGAACGATATCGGAACCGTCATTAGAATCAGGATTCCAGTGCTTTTGATTCCGCCAGCCGATCCCGAGTGTGTCGCAGCCTAGGAGGTTGCGGAAAAAGTCGCTTCCAGGTTCGTCATTCCCGCGCAAGCGGGAATCCATGCGGCGCAAGGGCCCGTTTCTGCCGTTTTTGGATTCCCGCTTGCGCGGGAATGACGATGTTTTATCTGGTTGGCAACCTTCAGACAACACGCTGAAAAATAACAAGATTCTAGAGATGTGCGCATGCCCTGGCGCGTAGGCGGGGATGACGAACAAAATTCGACCCGACCGACTTTTTCCGCATCCTGCTGGAGGGCGATTTAACCGATTGTTCCCCATAACCTAGCCGCCGTGGTCGATACGGTGTGAGTACGGCATTTTACGCGGCATTCGCCCCCTTCTTTCGGAAGAGGGCGAAGCCATCGGATGATCGATTTAAACGGGCGGCAGGTAGATTTCCGCGCCGCTGGCAAGGAATTCGGCCGACTTTTCGGCCATTCCACTTTTTGCGGCGGCATCGTCGCGAACTTCCTGCGAGATTTTCATCGCGCAGAATTTTGGGCCGCACATCGAGCAGAAATGCGCGAGCTTGGCGCCGTCCGCCGGCATGGTCTGATCGTGGAATTTCTCCGCCGTGTCGGAATCGAGCGACAGATTGAACTGATCCTTCCAGCGGAATTCGAAACGGGCGCGACTGAGCGCATCGTCCTGCAAGCGGGCCGTCGGATGGCCTTTGGCCAGATCCGCCGCATGGGCGGCGATCTTGTAGGTGATGACGCCGGTCTTGACGTCGTCGCGATCGGGCAGGCCCAGATGTTCCTTCGGGGTCACATAGCAGAGCATTGCCGTGCCGAACCAGCCGATCATCGCCGCGCCGATGGCCGAGGTGATGTGGTCATAGCCCGGCGCGATGTCGGTGACGAGTGGCCCCAAGGTGTAGAAGGGGGCTTCGCCGCAGACCTCCAACTGCTTTTCGACATTCTCTTTGATCTTATGCATCGGCACATGGCCGGGGCCTTCGATCATCACCTGGACGTCATGCTTCCAGGCGATTTTGGTAAGTTCGCCCAAGGTCTCCAACTCGGCGAACTGGGCCGCGTCGTTGGCATCGGCATTGGAGCCGGGGCGCAATCCATCGCCCAGGGAAAAGCCGATGTCGTAGCTTTTCAGGATGTGGCAGATTTCCTCGAAATTCTCATAGAGGAAATTTTCGCGGTGATGGGCCAGGCACCATTTGGCCATGATCGAACCGCCGCGCGAGACGATACCGGTGACCCGTTTGGCCGTCAGCGGCACATAGGCCAAACGCACGCCGGCATGGATGGTGAAATAGTCGACGCCCTGTTCGGCCTGTTCGATGAGCGTGTCGCGGAAGATTTCCCAGGTCAGGTCCTCGGCCTTGCCGTCGACCTTCTCCAAAGCCTGATAGATCGGCACGGTGCCGATGGGGACCGGAGAATTGCGGATGATCCATTCCCGGATCGTGTGGATATTCCGCCCCGTGGACAGATCCATCACCGTGTCCGAGCCCCAGC